>JABDKL010000068.1 GCA_013002225.1 Winogradskyella sp. | reverse complement strand
AGCGTTAAAGTTGACAAACAGGAAATGCTCGAAGCCGCACAGGAAGATGCTATCTTAACCTTTAGAAACGTGAGAGGATTAAACCCTGTTGAGGATAATAATTTTGGAATTGAACGTAGCGATGACTTACTAAACAGAGCTGCAGATAATACAGCTGTATTATATATAGCAGCCTGGATCATAAGCATAATAACCATTTTTGGCTCCACCATTGCGCTTATGAATATCATGTTGGTTTCTGTAACAGAACGAACTCGTGAAATAGGCGTTCGTAAAGCCCTTGGAGCAAAAGCAAAGACTATAGCCTTTCAGTTTTTTATGGAAACCATAATTATTGGCCAGCTAGGAGGCATTATAGGAATAGCGCTTGGCATACTGATTGGATGGGGAGTAGCCAAAGGCTTTGATCTCGAATTTTCTACACCATGGGTTGCTATGATTTGGGCAACCAGTATTGCTTTTATAGTCGCCGTTATCTCTGGATTGTATCCAGCAACAAAAGCTGCAAAGCTAGATCCTATTGAGTCGCTACGATATGAATAGTGATCCTGGTATTTAGCCATTTATTAAATTGGCAAAATACTCGAACAATTCACCTTTTGTGATATTTGCACCAGACTGGATCATTTTAAAAATATCCAAATGCTTGTCATCTGAGTAGTCTTTTTTGGCGTTGTAAAACGTAATAGAATCAGATAACAAATTATCACGCAACCATTGAAAGCCGTCTTTCGTTGTAAAATCGATCGCCGTATTTTCTATTTTTAAGGCAATTAACCGCATGTTTTTTTCATTACACTTAAACAGGTGTATTTGTTGTGGTGAAATATGCTCTAAATATTTCACTTTATTTAAAACACCAAACCAAACAAGGTCACTAAATACGTCTAACTCTTGTTCTGCTGCTTCAGGTTGAGTTTCTTTAATTGTTTTCCACTCGTCTGCTGTTATAGATTGTGTGGCCAAAAAGTTAATGAATTCTTGATGTAACTCTTCAAACTGTTCTTTTGTTAATCTTGCGTACTTCATAGTCGTTTTCAATTTATTGCTTTAAAGGCTTTAAAAGGTCGGTCTGTTGCAATGATATCGATACCTTTAGACATCCATGTTTTATAAAGGCTATCGCCTCTTGCTTCTGCTTGTCGATCTAAGTTCCCTAGTGTTCCTAACATACACACAATACCATCTTTATGTAATCTTTGATACAGTGATATATCGGATAATCTGGTTCCTGTAAAAGCTATCATATTTTCAGTAGGTATTTGGGCTTGTAATAAACGGTCATATTCCTTATGGTTTCTTGCTGAAACCGATAATAATAATTCTGGCGCTGTTTTAAAGGCAGATTGGGCTTGTGCTACATCGTAAGTTATTAAAATGCAATTATCTTCTGCATTGGCATTCAAAATTGTCCTAATTACTTTTTTTTGACTTACACTTCGTTTTATATCTACAGTAAGTATAATGTCATTTGCTTTGCACCATCGTAAGACCTCTGAAAATAAGGGAATTTTAAAATTTGTAACATTTCCATAGTCATCAATTAAATTCAATGTCCTAAGCTCATTATAAGTTAAGTCTTTCACTAAACCCGTTCCATTAGTTGTTCTGTCGACTGCATTATCATGCATTAACACAAGTTGACCGTCTCTGGTTTGAGCAATATCAATTTCGTAAATAGCAGAAATGCTATCACTTACATATTTTATGGTCTCTAAGGCGTTCTCAGGATAAAATAAGAGCCACTTACCTCCTCTATGTACACTGATTTTGGGATAATTGGTATTAGACGCCTTAAAAAGCGTAATAAGATCAGATCCTTTTGGACCAGGTACATCACCTTTAGATTTGGAATCTTTACATCCTAAAAAAGCGATGAGCAGAATTAATAATAAAATACGTTTCATAAGTACAGGAGTGAAAAAGATTAATAGACGTTCTTAGTTCTAATCCGGTTTTAGCATAAAAACAAAATTAATTTAACTATCTCTTTTTAGTCTAATCATTGCTCAAAAAAAAGGACTAAAAAAAACCGCTTAGATAACTAAACGGTTTTTATATATAATTAAAAAGGGATTAAGCCTCTGCAATAACCTCAAAAGTCAAATCTTCAGTCACTTCTCTGTGTAAACGAATAACAGCTTCGTACTGCCCTAATCGCTTAATATTACCACCATTGATAGAAATGTATTTCTTATCAACTTCGTGACCTTCTTTTCTTAAGGCTTCTGCTAAATCCATATTGGTTATAGAACCAAATAATTTATCTCCAGCAGTTGCACCAGTTCCAGCCTTAGCTGTAATTTTAATATCTAATCCTTTTAATGCATCTGCAGTTTTCTGTGCTTCAGCGATAATTGATTTTTCTTTAAAAGATCTCTGCTTTAATGTTTCTGCTAATACTTTCTTAGCAGAAGTCGTAGCCATTACAGCTTGTCCTTGAGGAATTAAAAAATTTCTACCATAACCGTTCTTAACTGTTACAATATCGTCTTTAAATCCTAAATTTTCAACGTCTTGTTTTAATATAAGTTCCATTGTTATGATATTTTATTTTAATAAATCTGCAACATAAGGCATTAAAGCTAAATGTCTAGCTCTTTTTACCGCTACAGATACTTTTCTTTGATACTTTAAAGATGTTCCTGTTAAACGTCTTGGTAGCAATTTACCTTGCTCGTTTACAAAACCTAATAACCAATCTGCATCTTTATAATCTACATACTTGATTCCAGATTTTTTGAAACGACAGTATTTCTTTGTCTTAGACGTCTCAATATTTAACGGCGTTAAATATCTGATCTCTCCGTCTTTCTTTCCTTTTGCTTGTTGTTCTATTGATGACATAATTACGCTTTTGCTTTTGCTTTAACTTTCATTTTTTCTCTTCTTCTCTCAGCCCAAGCAATCGCATGCTTGTCTAATTTTACAGTTAAGTAACGCATAAAACGCTCATCACGTCTAAATTCTACCTCTAAAGGCTCAATTACTTCACCAGCAACAGTGTACTCAAATAAATGGTAAAAACCACTTTTTTTGTTTTGGATTGGATAAGCCAGCTTTTTTAAGCCCCAATCTTCTTTGGCTATCATCTTAGCACCTTTAGAAACGAGGAAATCCTCATATTTCTTAACTGTCTCCTTTATCTGATCTTCAGATAAAACGGGATTTAAGATGAAAACAGTTTCATAATGATTCATAATAAATTGTATTGTTTATTGTTAAAACGGGTGCAAAAATACGCATAATATCTATTCCGAGCAACGTTTTGTATGCTAAAATTAAACTATTTTTGTATACTAAAGTTTGTGTTAAATTTTACACTTTGTCGGTATTATTTGTTTTTTAACCGAATTTATTGTACTATTGTCGATATCTTAACCTAATAAAATAATAATGTTATGACTTTAAACTGTGTAGTTGTTGACGATTCTGCGATTCAGCGCCTCTCGATAGTAAAGTTAATTGAGAACCATTCCTCACTTAACCTTATCGCAGAGTACAGTAGTGCGTTAGAGACAAAAAACGGTCTTAATACTCATAAGGTAGATCTTATCTTTCTAGATATAGAGATGCCTGTATTAAACGGATTTGAACTTTTAGATGTACTCAACAACAAACCCCAAATTATTTTTGTTACCGGTAAAACCGAATATGCTTTTAAAGCATTTAATTACGACGCTACCGATTACCTGCAAAAACCAATAACCAAAGAGCGCTTTAATACTGCGGTAGAAAAAGCTATTGAACAGCACAAATTAAAATTAGATTTTAATGAGACTGATGGTGAGCACATATTCGTTAAGAGTAATCTTAAAAAACGTAAAGTTTATATTAAGGATATTAAATGGATTGAAGCTTTAGGTGATTATGTAAAAGTTGTTACAGAAGAGAACAGCTTAGTAGTGCTTTCTACCATGAAAGCCTTTGAAAAAGAATTACCTGAAGGTAAATTTTTAAGAATTCATAAATCTTATATTGTGAATTTAGATAAAATAGATCGCTTTAACAGTAAAAATGTTGAAGTTGGAGCTTATGAGATACCTTTGAGTCGTAATAAAAAGACTCAACTGGTAGATGCTTTAAATAATATGTAATTAATAATTATCAATATTTAAAACGACTCTCACAGCTCTAAAGTCTTTTACAGCATTGAAGCTATTATGTATTTTACTAATAGCTTCTTTTGTTTTAGTTAAAGATTGGTCTTGAGGAATTTTTAGTAAAATATTCTTATTGTATAAATTTCTTATCCTTGAAATTGCTGGGAATTCTGGACCTAGAACATGTGCTTTAAAAACCTGTCGTAACGATTTAGCATACCAATCTGCTGCCAGATTAACACGATTATATTCTTTATGCTTAAAGGTTATCTTTATTAATCTGTAAATCGGTGGATATTTATAATTGTAGCGATCATTAAGCTGCTCAAGATACATGTCCTTATAAGAATTAGTAGATACTTGCTGTAAAATATTATGGTGCGGATTGTAAGTTTGAATTAAAACCTTTCCCCGAATATCTGTACGTCCTGCCCTACCCGAAACCTGAGCCATTAATTGATAACTGCGTTCATGAGCTCTAAAATCTGGGAAATTCAGCAAATTATCGGCATTCATGATACCTACTAATTTAACCTGCCTAAAGTCCAGACCTTTTGTAAGCATTTGCGTACCTACTAATATATCGACCTCCCGCTGCTCAAAACGGTTAATGATTTTTTCAAATCCAAATTTCCCTCTAGTGGTGTCCAGATCCATACGAGCCACGGTATGCTCAGGAAATAAAGTTTTTACCTCCTCCTCTATTTGTTCTGTTCCGAACCCCTTAGTATCTAAAGTAGCATTACCACAGGCTTGACAACTTTTTAGCATGGCCGAGTTATAACCACAATAATGACAACGCAATTGAGCTCTATACTGATGGTAAGTTAAACTAACATCACAATTAGGACATTGCGGAGAGGTACCGCATGTCGTACATTCTATAATTGGCGAAAACCCTCGTCTATTCTGAAATAGAATAATCTGAAAGCCCTCATTTAAAGTCTCTGTCATTTCTGCAATCAATCGATCACTAAAATGGCCCTTCATGCGTTTTCTCTTATACTTATCTGCTAAGTCTACCAACTCAATATCTGGCATTAGCACATCATTAAACCGCGTATTCAGTTCTACCAGACCGTATTTTCCCTGATTCGCATTAAAATAACTCTCTAAACTTGGTGTTGCCGAACCTAAAAGTGTTTTGGCATTATAATAATTTGCTAGTACAATGGCGGCATCTCGGGCATGATATCTTGGCGCAGGATCAAATTGCTTATAGGACTGCTCGTGTTCTTCATCTACAATTATTAAACCCAAATTATTAAATGGTAAGAGCAATGCTGAACGAGCACCGATCACAACTTGAGCTTTTTTAGAATTATCGAGCATATTCTGCCATACCTCAACCCGCTCGTTGCCAGAATAGCGACTGTGAAACACAGCTACTTGTTCTCCAAAATAATCTTGCAAGCGCTGTACTAATTGAGTAGTCAGGGCAATTTCTGGTAATAGATACAATACCTGCTTACCTAAACTTAATTGTTCCTGAATTAGCTGAACATATATTTCGGTTTTACCTGAAGACGTTACGCCGTGTAACAATGTTACCGACCTACTATTAAAGGTGTGTTTTATATCCTGATACGCTTTTGATTGCGCTTCAGTTAAAATTTTTGAATCTGCATCGCCTTCACCTTCAAATTGAATCCTGTCTGTTTGGATATGATACTCTTCCAGAACACCTTTGTCAATTAAAGTCTTTATTATTGCTGTAGAACCGCCGCTCCGCTCAGCTAATTCAGAAACTTTTATAGGTTGTTTTGAAGTGCCTTCTAAAGTGAATAGGGTTAAGATCACTTCACGCTGTTTTGGTGCTCTACTCAACAACTCCAGTAACTCCTGAAGCTTTACTTGCGATTTATGGTTATGGTGTAGTCTAACATATCTTACCAGTTTTGGCTGGTATTTTTCATACAATTCTTCTTGTAGCAACAAGACCCCCTTGGCTACCATTCCATTGATTACTGGTAAAACACGTTTCTTATCTAGAATAGAAACAACATCTTGTATTTTTAATGAGGATTGGTGTTGTAGCGCTTCATAAATTAAAAACTCATCATCTTTAAGTTTAGATTCATCAACTTCTTTAGATCGGTTTTTAGTAATGATTGTTTCGCTCTCTAAAATAAAAGCATTTGGGAGAGCGGCACGCATTACCTCACCAACACTACACATATAGTAACTTGCAATCCACTCCCAATGTTTAATTTGTATTTGGGTGACAACAGGAAATTCGTCTATGATTTGATGAATGGTCTTTGCCTCATAGGCTGTAGGTGGATTATTGTGAATCTTGTATGCTAAAGCCGTATAAATTTTACTTTTCCCAAATGGTACGGCAACTCGCATGCCTTGCTCTATAAATTTAGCCTCTGCTTCTGTTATATGATAGGTAAATGCCTTCTGGATCGGAATTGGCAATATTACATCAAGAAAATAAGTCATACTTAGGCAATTAATCTTTTCGTGGATATTTCCTTAAAAATTGTAGTGAAGCATTTAACTCAAAACCTAGTAAAAGAATGTTCGAATTCAGCCATAGGTAGAATAATAATATTAATAGCGCTCCAATGGATCCATAAAGTTCGTTATACCTCGAAAAATTATCGATATACACACCAAAAAGATAAGATGTGAGCATGATCAACAAAGTCGTAAGTAAAGCGCCAACCGAGAAGAAACGCGAGTAACGTCCTTCTTTGGTCCCAAAGTAATACAGAGTTGCTGTTGCCAAATAAACCATAATCACAAAGAACATGTACTTGGCAAAAATAATCCATCCGTAGCCAGACTCATCATCAATAATCTCAATACCTGTTAAACTTTCGTGTAATGGCTGAATAATATAAATTTGAAAGTATCCGAAAAAGGCAACGGTAAGCAACAAAATAAAAACCAATATTAGGGCAATCCCTAATGCGAAGATATATTGTTTAAATACGTTTCTATATAATTGCCTATGGTATGAACTTTCGAAGCCAGAAAATGCTGCATTTACACCATTTGCCATTAAAAACATTGATAATAAAAACACTGAAGATAGCAATCCGGCACTCTCGCCGCCACTAATATTATCATAGATGTTTGAAATAAAAAATTCGGAGGTTTGCGGTGGTAATATTGAATTTAAAAAATCTAAAAACTCTGCTTGAAAGTTATCTATTGGGATATAGGGAATAAGAATTATTACAAATAACAAAAAAGGAAAAATTGCTGTAAAAAAACTAAAGGCTATTGCACTGGCTCTTGTAGTTAAAGCCCCTTTTACAATACCCATTATATATAATTCTAATAAGTCGTAAACAGATAAACCTTCAAACCCTGGTAATTTAATTTGTTTAAAAAAATGAACAATGACATTAATTACAGGTATCTTCTCTAATTTATCTTCTATAGGTTTCGACATTATTAAACAGCTTTCAAACTTAGATCCATATTATATACGGAATGCGTTAATGCTCCGGAAGAAATATAATCTACACCACACTCTGCATATTTTCTTACAGTTTCCTCATTAATACCGCCAGACGATTCGGTTAGGCATTGATCACCTATAAGGTCTACTGCTTTTCTTGTATCTTCATAATTAAAATTGTCTATTAGGATTCTGTATATACCACCACATTCTAGAATCTCTTTTATTTCGTCTAAATCTCTGGCTTCGACAATAATCTTTAAATCTCGATCAGTTTGTTCTAAATAATGTTTGGTTAACTCAATCGCTTTAGCGACTCCACCTGCAAAATCGATATGGTTATCTTTAAGCATAATCATATCATATAAAGCAAATCTGTGATTTTCACCACCACCAATTTTTACAGCCCACTTCTCTAAAGCTCTGATACCAGGAGTTGTTTTACGTGTATCTAAAATTTTTGTACCTGTGCCCGCTAACAACTCGACAAATTTATTTGTTTTTGTGGCAATGGCACTCATACGTTGCATAGCGTTAAGCACTAGGCGCTCTGCTTTGAGAATAGACTGTGATGACCCTTCTACATAAAACGCTATATCGCCAAACCTTACCTTACTACCATCTTCAATTAGGGTTTCTATAGTCAAATTTTTATCTACATAATGAAACACCTGTTTTGCGAATTCAACACCAGCAATAATTCCTTGATCTTTAACCAAAAGTTTTGCTTTTCCCTGAGCAGAAGCAGGTATACAAGCTAAAGAACTGTGGTCACCATCGCCTACATCTTCTCGTATTGCATTGGCTATAATTAAGTCTATTTCTTTATTGAATTGTTCTTTTGAAATCATGAAAAACGGTATTTAGTGTAAAAATAGGAATTGAAATTTTAAAACTTAAATATTTATCATGACAGTTGTGTTGAATTATGGCGTAATTAAAATAAATTTGTAAATATTCAATTAAAACAAGTTCCTTTTCAGGTTACAGAAAAGTACTTTTAATATTCGCATAATGACTATTAAACTTATTGCTATAGGCAAAACAGATAACAAAAACCTAATCACTCTAATTGACGATTATAAAAAACGTCTTAGTCATTACATTAAATTTGAATTTGAAATAATTCCGGATTTAAAGAAAGTAAAACACCTGTCAGAAACTCAACAAAAAGAAAAGGAAGGTGAACTCATTCTAGCACAAACACAGCCGTCTGATGTATTTATCTTACTCGATGAGAACGGAAAACAATTGGACTCTATAGCATTTTCAAACTACCTTCAAAAACACATGAACTCAGGAATTAAAACTCTAATTTTTGTAATTGGCGGTCCTTATGGATTCTCGGACGCTTTATACACCAGAGCAAATGGAAAATTAGGCTTATCTAAGATGACATTTTCGCACCAGATGGTTCGTTTATTTTTTATAGAGCAACTTTATAGAGGCTTCACAATCTTAAAAAACGAGCCCTATCACCATCGTTAAACTAGTAAGACGCTAGCTGTTCGCTCTCGGTAAGTAAGTTGGTTACGTTTTCCTTAAAGATCTTAAAAGCATCAGAATCCTTTTCGGCTTTATTAGCCGTCTCAAAATAAGACTCAAGAAGTATTCTACTGCTCATTATTTGCTTTGAACTTCCTGAAAAATTTAGCATCGCCATAGACCAATCTTTCCATAATTTTTCTTGCGAACCACCTTCTAGTAAGGTTGTAACACTAAAATGCCTTTTGTCTGCCTTAATGGCACTGTACAGATCTATAATTGCATCTTTTGGCCCTTGTATAAGTTGAATAAATTTATCGTTTGCATACACTATGCAACCTGTAACTCTAAGCCTTTTATTTTTCCGTTTAGCCTTCATGAGCATAAGTTCTATTTCCTTTGAAGAAAATTTTTCATCGGCCTTAGATTGATATATAACTGAATAATACATAATAATTTTTTTTGCTTAAACAGCCATTAACAAATTAGGATTAGATACACATTTTGAAGGCAATACACCATAGCGTTGCTTAAAAATTTTAGAGAAATAGCTTCTACTGGAAAAGCCTACACTATAAACCAACTCAGACACATTAAACTCGGTTTCTTTTATGAGTTCTGCAGCTTTATCGAGTCTTTTTTCCTTTATATAAGATGAAATGGTATTATTAAATAAATAATGAAATCCAAGCTGTAATTTTGCCGGATTAAGGCCAGACATGGCAGATAAGCGCTCTATTGCCAGATTTTCTGAAATGTTATTACATATAAAACTTTCTAAGGCAATGATTTTGTCGATTTCAGACTTTCTCAATGACGTCTCCGAGTTGTGTTTTACAGCATCTTCAAGATGTCGCTCAACCTGGCTTGCTATTACATTTAGAATAGCTGCCTCTTTGTATAACAAGTCTGTTGCTGTTATGTAGGCATCTTGAATAATTCGTTCTGCAAACAAGGCCGTTTTAAAACAAACACGACCAAGATATCTAAAGCGTTCTTGCAAAAAATTATTCGATAATTCTCTTAGTGCAATCTCTCGTAGATCAGAAGATTTTTGTTGATTAGTTAAATTTATATGTAAAGGTCTGCTGTAAATTGAAAGACTAACCTTGACAGGGATTCCGGCCAATAGCTTTATTATACTTCTAGTCCCAGGCGTTCTTCCTATAATAGAATTTTGCCTAAAATTAATACGTTCTATTTTACTCTGATGCGGGAATTCTTGATCGACATGACCTTCTAAACAATAAATAAAATCTAAGTCATGAGCTGTTTTATTATACAAGCTCATTTCCAGATCTTCAGTTAACGTAGCATCAATACTTAGATTAAATAATTCATCAGAAACTTTTGTTGCAGCGATATTGCCTTTGCCGTATATACCATCTAATTTGATTGAACTAACATTATAGGTGCTGTGAATATCACAACCTAAGGTTTCTGCAAATTCATTTAACACGGTAAGATAATTACCTGCTCCAAATTTCAATTTTCTCATCCTCAAAACACTAATTGAATTCCTAACTTACTAAATTAGTCGAAAACAATTAGTAATACAAATAAGACATTAATAATCTACTGCTTATGAGAATAATTAATGCGTGTTATAAATTTGTTTGCGTTTTTTAAGTTGACGCTCTAAATCACTGATTGTTTCTCTAACAGCGACCTCGTAATTACCTTCGTTAGAGGTAGCAAACAATCGTGGTCCTGGTAAGCTCAACTCTATATCACAAATTTTGCCTTTATCGTGAAAATTAGAATCTGACTTAAAACGTACGGAAGCACTAATTAAAAACTCGTATTTATTAAATAATTTACCGAGTTTTTCTTCAGTGAAAGCCGATAGGGTCTCACTAACATCTACATTTACATATTGAAAATTTACCATCATAGTCTATCGTATTTTTAATTAATTATTAATACTCTAAAATACAAATTATGAAATGTATTGTTACTGATAATTATCATAATTTTTTATCAAACTTCA
Organism: Winogradskyella sp.; assembly: GCA_013002225.1. Classification (GTDB taxonomy): domain Bacteria; phylum Bacteroidota; class Bacteroidia; order Flavobacteriales; family Flavobacteriaceae; genus Winogradskyella. The sequence goes on along the minus strand of JABDKL010000068.1, from coordinate 2,434 downwards.
AGTCTTACTTAACTAAAATGACAATGAATTACCGCACAGAAATTTAATTTGCCATGCTAGACAAATCGAAGCACTTTCTATTTGCTAGGTATACACTTCCATCATTTCTTTATAGCTCTATAACACATCAAACATACAGCACTGATTTACAATTCTTTAAATAAATTTATGTATCTTAGTTGGGCTATTAATCCTGAATGAAGAAAAAGACAAAATTACTCATTAGAGATGCGTTTTTATCCACAATTCTATCTTGTGTGTTGCTTGCTATTCTTTCTATAGCCTTATTTAATATCCGCTTTTTTAATGTGTTTCATAAAGCTTTTGAAGACTTTAGTTTTTTAGACGTTTTCTATTCTGAAAAGTTTGTTGAAGATGCTAAAATTAATGATGCTATTATTTTGGTTAATATAGAAAACCTGGATAGAGAGGGTATTGCCATTTTATTAGAAGCGGTCTTAGATGAGCAACCTAAAGTTGTTGGCTTTGATATCATTTTAGAAAACCGATCGCATCGCACTCAGGTCGATTCTATTTTGGCAGATTTACTTAAAAATGATAAGGTGGTTACTGTGTTTAATTATAACGAGGATGGAACTATTGTAGAAAATGATCTGTTTTTTGCAACAGCCCGAGCATCAACATACGCAAATTTCGATTTTGATTTTAAAGAGAGTCAAGTCATCAGAGAATTTATTGGCATTAAGGACTTATATGGTGCCACACAGTACGCGTTTGCTACCAAGTTGGCTAAAGCGTATTTATCTGATGAATTATGGAATGCATACAACTACGACAAAAAGTTATCTGAACTGCAATACATCAATTATTCTGGGAATATCGAAAAATACACCCAGCTCAATCTCCTGGATTTTTCGCCAGGTGTGCCAAAACCTATTTTAAAAGATAAAATTGTAATTATGGGATTCTTAGGCTCATCCACGTCTAACAATGCATTTAATATAGAAGATAAGTTATGGACACCTCTAAACAAATATTTTGCAGGAAAAAGTGATCGCGACATGTATGGTACCGTAGTCCACGCCAACATTGTTAATATGTTAATTAAAAACGATTTACTACTAAAAGTATCCAACTTTTGGCTTGGTGTCATCACCTTTATAGGCATGTTTTTTTCTACAATGCTCTATATAAAATTAAATAGAAAATTTAAGGTGAGTTATCGAACTCGAAAACAAACTTACCAGTTATTCGTTTCAATTGGAGTACTCATCATTGTCTACGGATTACTTAAAAATGGCATTGTATTACGTCCATTTATAGTAATAGCAGGCATATTATTAGCAGGCAGTTATTTTAAATATTATAAGCATTTAGTACGCTACATAAAAACAAAACGCAAATGGAAAACTTACATCAAATAACTAAATTATGGCTTTGTGCTTGTTTTGCTTTATGCATATCTACTATGGGTTTAGCACAAGATGATCATTTATTTGTGCATCACTATGATGGCAGTCCATATCTTAAATATAAAGACTCAACAGAAGCAATTACAATAGGTACAAAAATAGACCATAACGCCAAACTGGTAATGCACAGAGACGATACGGCCTACTTACTTAACAAAGAAGGTGAGCTTATAGAATTGCACGAAACTGGCACCTTTAAATATAAGGACATCGTTAAACTAAAACCTATACAGGTAAAAAAAACCACTTATCAAAAAATGATGCTTTACTTTTGGAAGGAGTTCACCAATAACTTTGACAAAAATTATACAAAAAGCGGATTTGTATATCGTGGCGATTATGTAAAACTACTTAATCCAATGGATAGCCTTCAAGTATATGCGAATGAGCTTAAGTTTGAATGGGAAGCTAAACCCGATAAAACACAACCCTACTATTTTATATTAAAAGAAGCCAATTCCGATAAAGTGATTAAAATAGGTACTAACGACACCAGCATTATTCTATTTATTGATGGGATTAATTTACAACGTGACAAAAGCTATGAATGGACTGTCGCAGAAAGTAAATTTGTAAACTTAGAGACGACCAACTTTAGTTCATTTAAAATTCTTAACAAAGAAGAACACGCTATTAAAAAAGCTGAAGCTGAAGAATTATCTGGATTTTTAAGATCTATAGGTCATGATGAATCTGAGATTAAAACTATGATCTGCAGGTATTATAAACTCTGTTTTTAATGTTCCGATAGTAACATCTATTCCTTTATAAATTTAATATGGCGCTGTCGGTTTGCAGCAACTAATTTTATAAAGTAGACACCAGCTTCTAATTTACTCACATCTATTTCATTAAAATGCTTATTTATTTGTAAGATCTTCTGACCGGTTAAAGCGTAGATAATTATATTTTCAATTATCGAGGTATTGCCATGGACGGTGAGGACATTGGATACCGGGTTTGGATATAATTGCAACCTAGTTATAGCTACCTCCTCTACT
>JABDKL010000065.1 GCA_013002225.1 Winogradskyella sp. | reverse complement strand
CTATTTTAATTTTTAATCGTTATGGTAAACTCATTAAAGAATTAGATCCTCTAAGTGTTGGTTGGGATGGCACACTAAATAATGCTAAAATGCCTGCTACCGACTATTGGTTTAAAGTTACACTGCAGGATGGCAGAACATTTACCAGCCATTTTGCCATAAAAAGGTAAATAAAAAAGTGTAATTTAGAGTATCCAAAAGACTACTTTGAATCGCTTCAATTACATATCGTACTTACTGTTACTTTGTATAACTTCTACATTATCTGCACAGGATGTTTCCTTGTTTCAACAATTTAATGGCAGGTACGATTATACTGCTATTGGTAACACACTTAATACTATAGAAAACGGACCAGCTAACATTTGTGTTATTGAAACCTCCTCTTCAGCTTTTCTTAATCTAAACCCTACTCAAAATGTAATTGCTGCCTATTTATATTGGGCAGGTTCTGGTTCTGGCGACTTAAATGTTACACTTAACGGAATTCCCGTTATGGCTGAACGTTCCTTTGACGATGCATTAGACAGCAATCGTGTTTTTTTTGCTGCTTTCGCAGACGTTACCGATATAGTGGCAGCCTCTGAAAGCTCAACATACACCCTAGCAGACCTAGATCTAACAGATGTAATTGGCCCCTTTTGTAGTTCGGGTACAAATTTTGGAGGTTGGGCTATAACTATAATTTATCAGGACGATAATTTACCTCTTAATCAACTCAATGTTTATGATGGCTTACAAAGCGTCCCATCAATTCTCAATATTACTTTAAACAATCTTAATGTTCTGGATAATGAGGACGCTAAAATTGGTTTTATAGCCTGGGAAGGTGATAGTGCTCTGGCAATAAACGAACAGCTTACTATTAATGGTAATGTTATAAGTAATTTACCATTAAATCCTCCTAACAATGCATTTAACGGTACTAATTCTTTTACAGGAGCGACAGATCTATATAATATGGATATTGATGTATATAATATTCAGGATAATATAAACATTGGAGATACGGCGGCAACCATAACATTAACATCTGGTCAGGATTTTGTGATGGTAAATAATATCATTACGGTGTTAAACAGCCAGTTACCAGATGCAACCATAATAATTGATAATTATAATACTGACTGTGGGGACAACCGTGTCGAAATCGTCTACACAGTTAATAATTTTAATAGTACCGCTGTTTTACCTTCAAATACTCCAATTGCCTTTTACATAAACAATATACTTGTTGGACAAAGCCAGACACAAAATGCTATACCAATCGGCTCTAGTGAAAGTGGCAGTGTAATTGTAACCATACCTGACGAAATAAACTCAAGCTTTAGTATCGATGCAATTGTGGATGATAATGGAACTATGGAAGGAACAGTAACTGAAACAAACGAGGAAAATAATTCTGATTTTGCTGAAATTATGTTATTGGTTATTCCAGAAATAACTGTCTTGCCTGGACTTAAAGACTGTAATAAAGGTTTTGGCAACGCAACTTTTAATTTATTTGATTCACTTGAAAGTGTTACCTATAACGAGGATGATATAGCCTTTTATTTGTCCCTAAACAATTTAGAGAATGAGACAAATAGTATTCTAAACCCAAGTAATTATAGTTCGAGCGCTACCATCATCTACGCAAGACTAGAACGTCCACCTTGTTACGAAATTTTAGAATTTCAATTAAATGTAGAAAATTGTCCACCTAATATTCCGGAAGGATTTTCACCAAATAATGATTCGATAAATGACTGGTTTAATATAGGAGGACTTTATAATATTTTTACAGAACATAAACTGCAAATCTACAATCGTTATGGTGAAATTGTCTTTGAAGGCAATAATGATAAGCCTTGGCTAGGTTTAATCAACAAAGGAATTAATGCAAGTGGAAATCTGGTACCAGTAGGCACTTATTATTATATATTAAACTTAAATGATTCAAATTACAAACCAATTATTGGTTGGGTGTATGTTAATTATTAAATGTTAAATTTTTAGTCCTTTCATCTTATTTTTTTGTAGCTAATTAATACTTGTCCTATCTTTATAGAATAGATTAATGATTAGTCTATTTTCCCTCACCAAAAGTGAAAATTTCATTCTTTTTTGGATTTGATCAGACAATGACTACATAGTTTTTTATATAACGAAATTGAGTTCCGGGTTAAGGACATTTATATGTTATGGTATATATGTTTATGAATTCAATTTGGGAAAAAGGCCTCCTCTGGAGGTCTTTTTATTATTCTTTAAGGTAATAATCGCAACAAATGTTAACGTTTTAGGTATTTCGTCGTGTTTATTTGTTTTTTATCTATTTTAAGTCTAGGTTTAGCCCATTATTTGATGAGTTAGTGTTAGTCCCAAATCTATCTAAGCTCTCAAGAGAATAAACTTAACTTAAACTTATGAATTGGATCAATCGCTTCCTAATAGTTTTTATTTGCCTTTTTAGTTCCCTCTTATTTTCACAACAAATTACTATAGACAACACTGTCTCCCCACAAAATTTAGTAGAAAACACGCTTATACAAGGCTGTGTCGATGTCAACAATATTTCATCACCCAACAATGGAAACTCTGTAGGAATTGGTAGTTATGGTTATTTTGAACGTGGTGAATCAAATTTTCCATTTGCGAATGGGATAGTTCTTTCTACAGGTAATGCAAACTCAGGTGGTAACACACAGAATAATACAACGCTAAACGATGGTAACTCTAGCTGGACAACAGATACAGATTTAGAAACTGCCTTGGGTATTTCAAATACATTGAACGCAACATCAATCGAGTTCAATTTTACCTCTATTTCTAACACCATACAGTTTAATTATATTCTGGCGTCAGAAGAATATTATGGTAATTTTCCTTGCCAATACTCAGACGGATTTGCCTTTTTAATTCGCGAAGCCGGAAGTGGAAATCCCTATACCAACATTGCTATTGTACCTGGCACAGCAACACCTGTTAATACAAATACTGTGCATGACGAAATCGTAGGATTCTGTGATGCTTCAAACGAAGAATTTTTCGGTGGTTATAATGTTGGTGATACAAACTATAATGGAAGAACAGCAGTACTTTCTGCTACAGCGACTATTCAACCCAATGTGCAATATCAAATTAAACTTGTCATTGCCGACCAAACCGATGAGAATTATGATTCTGCAGTTTTTATAGAGGGCAACAGTTTTAATGCCGCTGTAGATTTAGGCGAGGATGTCACTACCTGTGCTACCAATGTATTGCTTGATGGAAATATAGAAAACCCTCAGGCTACATACAGCTGGTACCTCGATAATAATTTAATTGCAGGTGCTGTGCAAACCACATTAGACGTGACACAATCTGGAAATTATAGAGTTGAAATTTCAATTCCGTTATCAGGTGAAAATTGCACAATTGAAGATGAGGTCACTATTACATTAAGTTCGACTCAAACTTCGGAGCCCGTTTCAGATTATCAAATTTGTGACGATACCAGTAATGATGGTGTTGAAACTTTTGATTTAAATACTAAAAACGCCGAAGTATTAGCTTCAGTTCCTTCATCAAATTATACCATTTCATACCATTTTACGAGTAGTGATGCACAAAATGGATTAAATCCTATTTTAACACCAATACAAAATACTTCCAATCCTCAGACTACCTTTGTAAGGATAGAAGACATTGATAATGGATGTTTAGCATTTTCGACTTTCGATTTAGTTGTAAATTCATTACCCTCTATTGTAAATCCAACACCCTTAGAGGTATGCGACGATGCAACTGCCGATGGGTACACCACTATTGATTTATCAGTAAAAGATAATGAAATAACCAATGGTCAACCCAATCTTGTGGTTACCTATCACGCCACATCAATTGATGCAGCCTCTGGAAGTAACCCACTTCCTATGCCATATGTAAATTCTAGCGCAAACGAACAAGTTTATGTGAGTGTTCAAAACCCGCAATCGGGCTGTATAAGCACAACTACATTAGATATAGTTGTATTGGAAAACCCGGTTATAAATACAGCTCGACACTATATTGATGCTTGTGATGAGGACCATAACGGGTTTGCAGAATTTGACTTAACATCTATAATTGATGACGTCCTTCAGGGTTTAACTGATGTTAACATAAGTTTTCATGAAACCTACGAGGATGCTGTTAATGGTGCAAATCCAATAGCAAACGAAAGCAATTACCAAAACAGTGAAAGTGAATTGCAGAATGTTTTCATAAGAGTAGAAAATGATTCTACGGGTTGTGCTTCTGTAACCACTATAGAATTACATACTAACCTACTTCTTACGGGAACCAATATAAACAACATCTCGAGTTGCGATGTAGATAACGACAATAGTGAAGATTTTAATCTAGAAAGTATTGCCACAGGCATAATCAATGACTTAGAAAATGTGACGGTAGATTTTTACGAAACTGAAGCAGATAGAGATGCACAAACAAACGCTCTAGATCAGTCTGTAACTTATACACCACAAAATAACCCTCAGATACTTTATTTATACTTAGCAAGTGATACATGTAACGATGTAGCAGAAATTGAAATAATCCTGACTAGTGTTGATGAGTTTGAACCTATAGCAGACCAAACAGTCTGTGATGAAGACCAAGATGGTCTAACTACAACAGATTTGTCGCAATTTGATGACGAAGTCACGGACAGCATGAGTGGCTTTACAGTAAGTTATTTTCTAACTGAGGAGGATGCAGAAGCAAACGAAAACGTATTATCTAACTTTTACACAAATAACACTAATCCGTTTACCTTATTTACGCGAATTCAATCGAACGGCACTGGTTGTTTTGATGTCAATGCATTTAATATTACGGTTTTGGAAGCGCCAGTGACTTCTGCACCTTCACCACTCATTATTTGCGATGACGACCAGGATGGCTATTCCATAGTAAATTTAAGCCATGCGATACCGCAAGTAGTAACAGATACTAATGAGCGTATTATCTCCTTTCATAATAGCCAAACAGATGCGGATAGCAACACCAACGCTATTACCGAAAATAATTCCTATAACGCTCAAACAGAATTAATATATATACGTGTAGAAAATACCGTAACTGGTTGTCATAGCACAGAAACATATTCTATTATTGTTAATGTATTACCTGTTTTTCAACCTATCGAAAATTATAAAATTTGCGAAGACAATAGCGATGATTTCGCTGACTTTATATTTAATACCAAGGATGCGGAAATACTAAATGGCCAGCCAGGAAAGGCTGTATTATACTTCCGATCTCAAAGTGATGCTGAAAATCGCATCAATGCTATAGATAAAAATAATGCTTACCAAAATGTGAGCAATCCTCAAACAATATATGTAAGAGTTGAGAATCTTACCGACCAAAATTGTTTCGGCACTTCTAACTTTATCATAGAGGTAGGTACAAACCCAGAATATAATCAACCATCGAATTGGTTTGTGTGCGACGATGCCTCTAACGATGGTTTTGAGTCCTTCGATTTAACAACTAAAGCTGCTGAAATTTCGCAAGGGATATCCGATAATCTATCAATTACTTTTTATACCTCAGCATATAATGCAGAAAACAGCATTAGCCCACTTCCTGATAATTTTACGAATACCGTAAATCCTCAACAAATTTATGTACAAATAGATAATGGTACGATCTGTAATTCTATAACATCTTTTATGCTAAATGTCATTCAGGTTCCTGAGGTTAATGAAGCGCAACCTATGGTACAATGCGACACTGATTACGATGGGTTTGTAGCATTCGATCTCACTCAAGCTGAAGTTGATATTTTAGACGTGAGACAAGACGATATTGAGATTAATTATTTCGAATCAATGGCAAATGTTGAAAGCCATACAAATGCCATATCTAATCCAGAAGATTATATTAATGTAAGTAATCCACAAACTGTATTTGTGAAAATCACAAACACAATCTCAAATTGTTATGTTACGGTACCAATTGAACTATCCGTGAACTTACCTCCTCCTATTCAAAATTTTGGCGAATATCAGATATGTGAAAATGCTACAAATAGTTTTGACCTTAATGAAATCAATGACGCTTTAATGGAGGAAAGTTTTAATGTATTGATTAGTTATTACTCTAATGAAACCGACGCCTATACTAACACCAACAGTTTAGATACCAACTACACCTATCAAACTACTAATGATACACTATTTGCTCGTATTGAATATAGCACGACACACTGTTTCTACATTTATGAGTTTAATTTACGCGTAAACCCATTACCTGTTGCCAATTTACCAAACGGTTTAATGGCGTGCGATGATGATTTTGATGGCATTTTAGAATTCGATCTTTCGACACAGGATGCATCTGTTTTGGGTAACCAAAACCCAGCACAATACCATGTAAGTTATTACAATTCTGTTTTACAAGCAGAGGAAGGTACAGAACCATTAGAAACAAATTATATGGCTTTTGACAGCGAGATGATCTACGCCAGAATTGAAAACAATAGTACAGGATGTTATGACGTTACACAATTTGAGGTCACCATAAATCCTCTGCCTGTTATAAATATTAATGATCAGGTTATATGTTTAGATGATTTACCACTAATTGTATCTGCCAATACCAATAACACTACAGATCAATATTTATGGTCTACTGGTGAAACAAGTGCAGAAATTACAATTACTCAGGTTGGCGTTTATTGGGTCACAGTTACCAGTGATTTTGGTTGTGAAAATACAAGAACATTTAGTGTTTCTGAATCTGAAGCAGCTACAATAGAATTTACAGAAACGATTGATTTTTCAGACCCAAATAATATTACAATTTCAGTAAGCGGAATTGGTGACTACCTCTATCAACTAGATAATGGAGAACCTCAGGAATCTCCGTTTTTTGAAAATGTTAGTTTAGGGTACCACACCATTACAGTAATCGATATTAATGGTTGTTCTGAAGTTACTGAAGAAGTTATTGTTATCGATGCTCCAAAACATATGACACCTAATGGTGATGGCGATTTTGACACATGGCATATTAGTGGTGTGGAAACTTTACCAGGTACAGTAATCTACATTTACGATCGCTATGGTAAACTATTAAAACAATTGAGTGCAACAACTGCAGGTTGGGACGGTACTTATAACGGTAATAAAATGCCTGCTAGTGATTATTGGTTTTTAGCAAAGGTTCAGAAAGACAATGAATCATTTGAAGTCAAGGGCCATTTTACCTTAAGACGTTAACAATCATTAATTACATTCTAACCTAAACAACCAATTAATTCCCAAATCATTGGGTTGCTTTTCCTATCTTTATAAAAAAAAGAGAAAGTAAGATTTCTCTAGGGCTATTATTTCTGGAAAAGAACCAATGAAAAAGGAAAGTATTTATGCGTTTCTCCTCTTCACTTTGCATGTTTGTTGTTCATATGCACAGCAGGTAATTACAGAAAGTTCAACTCAGCCACAACAACTATTACAAGAATTAGTTGGAGATAATTGTGTTACAGTCTCCAATGTTTCATCACCAGTAAATGGGGCTGTCAATAACATAAACAGTTTTGGTACTTTCCAACAGGCAAATTCAAATTTTCCACTTCAAAATGGTATAATTTTATCAACAGGCAGTATTACCACCGCAGGCAATTCTATAATTGGTCAGGACTTAAGTTATGGAGACGTCAATTGGGAAACCGATTCTGATATTTTTGACATAGTTGGCATAGATCAAACGCTCAATGCCACATCCATAGCGTTTGATTTTGTATCTGCGAATGATTTTGTAGCATTTAAATACATTTTTGCTTCGGAAGAATATCAACAAGCATACCCCTGTAATTTTAGTGATGTTTTTGCAATTCTTATCAAACCTGCTGGATCTATGGATCCCTATACCAATATGGCCTTAGTGCCAGAAACCAATTCGTTAGTAAGTACAAATACAATTCGTCCAAATATTGAGGGATTTTGTTCAGCACAAAACGAAGACTATTTTCAAGGTTATAATGGCAGTAATACTAATTTTAATGGTCTAACTAAGGTATTTACATCCCAGACCAATATTATTCCTGGTGAGACCTACCATATTAAATTTGTAATTGCAGACCATATCGATGAACGGTTTGATTCTGCTGTATTTATTGAAACACAGGATTTTGGTGGCTCCATTGATTTAGGACCAGATCAATCTGTTTGTGGTACTGACCTTATATTAAATGCAGCTATTAACAATAATTCTGCGATCTACAATTGGTTCTTAAACGGCAGTTTAATTAATGGCGAAAATAGCCCAACACTTCAAGTTTTACAATCGGGAACTTATAGTGTGGAAATATCTATACCTACCGCTGCTGGTAATTGCAATTTTGGAGATACTATTGAGATTGAAATTGTTCCATTTCAGAATGCAGCACGCATAACAGACATTGAGGTATGCGATCCTGCACCAAGTGATAGGCTCTACGACTTTAATTTCAGTGCTCTAAAAGACGCGGAAATTCTGGCAGAATTACCCTCAACTAATTATAACATCACTTATCATCTCACTCAGGACGATGCTCTAAACAATATAAACTCCTTAAGTGAAGTTTATCAAAACTCGGAAGACTCTGAAACCATTTTTGTGCGTATTGAAAGTATAAATGGTGATTGCCTTCAATTGGGAACCTTTAACTTTCAAATTTATGATTCGCCACCATCAGCTGAAATAACAGTAAATATCTGCGATGGTAGATTGTCTGATTTTACATTCGTAAATATAAATATCCTGGACCCTCTAGTATCTGAATATAATAATTCGAGTGATGTTTCTTATTACCTAAGTGAAGCAGATGCGATAAATAAAACCAATGAATTAACCGAATATCCCGACTTTACGGGTTTCCCTGAATTTATGCACGCCAGGATTGAAAGCATTGCCACAGGATGTTTTAGCCTAGAACGCGTATACTTTAACTACTTGACCTCTCCAGATCTAGGTATTGAAAAATTTACAATCGATGGATGTGTACGACCAGACTATTATCTTAATCAAGGTTCTAACACATACACTTATGAAAACGCACCAATAACTTTTAATATAGAAGAAGCTATTTTAGAATTACAAGAAGTGTATCCAAGTGCTACCGTTAGAGTTCTTGTCCCAATATTTGGTAATCCAAGATTATATACCATTACTTCTGCTATGGAAAGCTTACCTATAGGAGTATCTTTCGAAGAGTCCTACTGCGAAACAACAATTTCTCTTGAGTTCCATAAAAACCTATTGTATAATGTTCTCGAAGAGCAAAGAATTTCTACAGGTTGTGATGATGCATCAAATGATGGTGTTTTCGATTTTAATTTAAACGATGTGCATACCGAATTACAGAGTGGCTATAATATGGATATCACCTTTTACGAATCTGAGGAAGACAGAGCTAATAACCAAAATCCTTTAGACCGTAATCAACCATTTACAGTGACTGACTATGAGCAAACACTATTTATCAATAGCACCTCTTATAACTGTGAATACGATTCTGAAGTAAAGTTGGTAGTAAATTCTAAACCTAGCTTTCCACCAAAAGAAACCTCAAGTTGTGGTAGCTATAATGCTATTGATAATACCTCTCAAATCTCAATAAACCCATTAAAATATGTTGTGAATGAAGGACTTTCAAATTTTGAAGTAGCGTTTTACCTAACAGAAAGTGATGCTATTAATCAACAAAACGAAGTGGTAGATTCTTATGATGTTCCTGGAGATATTCAATTGTTTTACACTCGGATAACTAATACAAATACAGGCTGTTTTCAAATTTCTTCACTATTGGTTAATATTTCTGATACGCTAGATGAAAATCTTTTGGAGCCTATTATAATTTGTGATGCAGATCAAGATGGTATGGCAACCTTAAATCTCGAAACTGTAATACCCATTATTTCAGAAGAACTTTCAAATTTTAATTATACTTTTTTTAGCTCATACGAAAATGCATTAAGTAATATTGGGGCTATTTCAAATCCTCAAAATTATTCGACAGAAACTACAGAAATATTCGTAAAAATCAAATCGGGAAACAACTGTATTTTTATTTTAGGATTTGATGTTTTAATTTATAATGACCCACAACTAGTACCAATAAGGGATTACACGCAATGTCAAGAGGATTTTACGCAATCGGCTAATTTTATTTTCGAAACCAAAGATGCAGAAATTATTAATTCTCAAGATCATTTGAACGTACGCTATTTTGAAACCGAAAATGAGGCTTACAATAATTTAAATCCTATTGATAAAACAATAGATTACCAAAATGCTTCTAATCCACAGACAATTTACTACCGCCTCCAAAATAACGACGAAAATAGTTGTTTTAAGGTAGGTTCGTTTTTAATAGAAGTTCGGGAATATGCAATATTTAATGCACCTACAGATATGTTTGCCTGTGACGATAACAGTAATGGTATGGTCACTGTAGATCTCAGCGAAAAAATATCAGAAATAACTACAGCAAGTCCACAAAACCTGGCGGTTAGTTTTCACTTAACACCCTTTAATGCTAATAATGGCATCAACAATTTACCTCTAACATTTACGACTTCTATTGCGCAACAATTGGTTTATGCACGTATATTAAATGTAGACTCAGGTTGTTTTGAGGTAGTTTCATTTTACATTAATGCATTGGCATTGCCGACAATAAACTTAGAACAGTCTTTGATAGCTTGTGGTAACAATTTTAATTATGAACAGACCTGGGATTTAACTGAAATAGAATTATTACTCCTTAATGGCCGTCAATTCGGTATTACATTTAGCTATTATGAAAGTGAATCTGATTTATTCGCGAATATTAACGAGATACTAACCCCTGAATCTTATACAAACAGCTCAAGCCCACAAACCCTATATGCTAAGGTGACCAACACAACGACTGGTTGTTTTATTTCAGTTGCTTTTAACCTCGTCCTTAATACACCTCCTCCTATTCATGATTTTGAAGTCTACAATGTATGTGCTAATGATGAAAATAGCACAAATCTTGATGCGATTAATGCAATACTTTTAGAGAATACATTCAATGTCTTGGTTAGCTATTATAATTCTGAAGCCGATGCAGCGTCAGGCCAAAATGTGCTTAATACAAATTATACGTACACAACTACATCGCAAATGCTCTATGCCAGAGTTGAATATAGTACTACAAAGTGTTATGCTGTATATCCATTTCAATTAGTCATAAATTCGCCTCCTCTTGCTAACCCTCTCAATAATATAATTGCCTGCGACGATGACTTCGATGGTGTATTGGAAGTAGCACTAATGCAACAAGATGACTCTATTATTGGTAATCAAAATATAAATGAACATGCTGTTAGCTACTATAATTCTATAGACAACGCAATTGAGAGTATAAATGACATTGATAAGAATTCTTATTTAGCATCTCATAACGAAGTCATTTACGCTCGAATTGAAAATAATACAACAGGATGTTTTAGTACAACTCAATTTTCTGTAATTATAAATGCACTGCCAACCTTAAGTATTGATGACCAAGTCATTTGTTTGGATAATTTACCACTTATTGTAAATGCTTCTACTGGCAACTCAGGCGATTCTTATTTATGGTCTACTAACGCTACAACGCCTCAAATCGAGATTCTTGAAACTGGCACATATACTGTTACAGTGACGAATTCGTCGGGTTGCGTATTTACAGAATCTTTTGCTGTTACTGAATCAGAATCAGCAACAATTGATGTCGTAGAAACTATAGATTTCTCTGACCCAAATAATATAACTATTACAGTTAGCGGCATTGGTAATTACAGTTATCAACTAAATAATTTAACCGTTCAAACCTCAAATATCTTTAATAATGTCCCAATTGGTTACAATACCGTTACTATAAGAGATCTGAATGGTTGTGCCCAAATAACACATGTGGTCTTGGTTATTGATGCTCCAAAGCACCTTACACCAAATAACGATGGTGACTTTGATACCTGGCATATTGCGGGAATAGAAACATTGCCTGGTAGTAAAGTTTATATTTATGATCGTTTCGGTAAATTATTAAAGGAATTGAACTCAAACTCTCTTGGATGGGACGGAACCTATAATGGTAATAAAATGCCAGCTGGCAATTATTGGTACAGTGCTACAATTTATCGTAATAACCAATCCTTTCAAGTCACAGGTCACTTTGCGCTAAGACGTTAACTCATAACCTAAGATTAAAAGATTTTTTTAAATTTTAATAATGGCTGATGCGTATCTTTGCACTCCCTAAAACTAGAAATGAAGCATATAGTAATTATATTTGCCTTATTATTTTCAGTAGTTCTACATTCGCAAAACATTGTTGTGGATAGTCAAACCTATACACCCCAACAACTCATAGAAGACATTTTAATTGATAGTGATTGTATTACAGATGTTACAGTAACAAATGTTGTAGGTGGGGATTTTAATGGCTCAGATCAAAGTTTTGGTTTTTTTGATGCCAGTGGTACCTCCTTCCCTTTTCAAAGTGGATTGGTATTAAGTACAGGACGTTTAGCTAATGTTCCGGGACCAAATAATAGCCTGAGTGATGATAACGCACCGAATTGGGAAGGTGATGCAGATTTAGAATTTGCATTAAATGAAACCAACACCATAAATGCTACGGTAATAGAATTTGATTTTACCTCTGTAGCCTCACAAGTAAGTTTCAGATATCTTTTTGCTTCAGAAGAATATCAGGAAAACAACCCTAATAGTTGTCAGTTTTCAGATTTGTTTGGTTTTCTAATAAAACCTACTTTGGGTCAGAATCAATATGAAAATATTGCCTTGGTGCCAGATACCAATACTCCAGTAAAAGCAACTACGGTTACACCAGGTGTTCCCGGAAGTTGCCCACCTCAAAATGAAACTTATTTTGGTAGTTATAATGATACAGTTTCGCCAATTAACTTCAATGGTCAGACTGCAATTTTAACCGCTACCGCTAATGTTGTACCAAATCAGTCTTACCACGTAAAGCTTGTTATTGCCGACGAACAAAATTTCAGATACGACTCTGCTGTATTTCTTGAGGCCGGTAGTTTTCAACTATCAACAGATCTGGGTCCAAACCGTTTGATTGCTACGGGAAATTCGTTATGTGAAGGCGAAACTATAGAGTTAAACGCCAGTCAATCTGGTTCACCTTCTTATGATTGGTATAGAAATGGCGTTTTGGAACAATCAACGCCTGCAGGCTGCATAAATTGCGGTACTTATGAGGTCACAACGCCAGGAACCTATACTGTTGAAGTAGGTTTAAATAATTCCTGTGTTTCTTATGGAGAGGTGGTAATTGAGTATGCACCAGAACCCAACGTCCAAAATGCCATTCTGGTAGAATGTGATCTAAACCAAGATGGCTTTACACTATACAATCTCTATGATGCCTCAGAGGCTATTACAAATGGAGACAGTGCCTTAATTGTTACAGACTTTTTTCTAACTGAAACTGACGCGAATAACAATAGCAACGCCATAACAACGGCAACCAATTTTGAAAATACAATACCTAACCAGGTAGTGTTTGCTCGTATAATAAATCCGGCTAATTGCGAGGCTACTGCTCAGTTAGAGTTGCAGATTTCTAATAATACCATTTCAATACCAGTTTTAGAAGCCTGTGACGGCGAAAATTTAGATGGTTATGCCAACTTTATTTTAAGCGATATTAAAGGTTCAATTATTAACCAAATCCCAACAGGATCTGAAGTTTCTTATTTTGAAACAGAAAACGATGCACTTAATGACGTTAACCCGCTCCCAAACAACTATACCAATACAAGTATAAATTCACAAATCATATTTGTTAAGGTAGAAAATAACAGTCAGTGTTTTAGTATCTCTAGTGCAAATTTAAATGTTTTATACACTCCTATCTTAGACGAGGATGAAACGGTTTTTTATTGTCTTGATACCTATCCGGAAACAATTACTTTAAACGGTGGCGTTTTAAATGATTTACCTAACAATTACTTTTACGAGTGGTCTGTCAATGGTAGTTTAACCGATGTTACAACTTCATTCTATGAGGCCAATGAAGTGGGCACATATTTTGTTTTAGTCACGGATCCTAATGGGTGCGCTTCAAGCAGGTCTATAACTGTATTAGCATCAGAAACTGCTAGTGTAGAAAATATTTTGGTCGAGGGCATTTCACCAAATAATACGGTAACAATTAATGTTTCTGGTAACGGCATATATGATTATGCTTTAGATGATATTAATGGATTTTACCAGGAAAGTAATATGTTCACAAATGTTACAGAAGGTTTTCATACCGTTTATATAAGAGATAGAAACGGTTGTGAAGTTATTGAAGAAGAAATTTCGGTTTTAGGCTTTCCAAAATATTTTACACCTAATGGCGATGGCAGTAATGATACCTGGCGTGTTATTGGTACGAATTCGCAATTTAATGCGATAGAATATGTACAGATTTATAACCGCTACGGTAAATTACTTTCAGAACATACCACACTCAATGGTGGATGGGATGGGACTCTAAATGGCCAACCCCTTCCAAGTAGTGATTATTGGTATATTGCTAAATTCTTGGATGGCGAAGTCTACGCAGGACATTTTGCTTTAAAGCGTTAATTGATTTGCGTTTATCTTTATCGTAACTTTGCACCATGCGCTTTAAAATTGAATCAGAATTTAAACCTACTGGTGACCAGCCCGAAGCTATAAAACAATTAGCTGAAGGTATAGATCAAAAAGAAAAATATCAAACCTTACTGGGTGTCACAGGCTCTGGTAAGACCTTTACTGTAGCAAATGTAATAGAAAAAGTACAACGGCCTACGCTAGTATTGGCACACAATAAAACTCTTGCTGCACAACTGTATTCCGAATTTAAACAGTTTTTTCCGGAGAATGCTGTTGAATATTTTGTGTCCTATTATGATTATTACCAACCCGAAGCCTATATACCGGTTTCAGGTGTATATATAGAAAAAGATTTATCGATAAACGAAGAAATTGAAAAGATGCGATTAAGCACTACCTCTTCACTGCTCTCTGGTCGTCGAGATGTATTGGTTGTTGCTTCGGTATCTTGTCTTTATGGAATTGGTAACCCAATAGAATTTCAAAAAAATGTAATTACGTTAGAACGGGACCAAGTCATTTCCCGAACAAAATTGCTACACAAGCTTGTGCAAAGCCTATATTCCAGAACTGAAGCCGATTTTAAAAATGGTAATTTTAGAATTAAAGGTGATACGGTAGATGTTTTTCCGGGTTACGCAGACCATGCATTTAGAATTCATTTTTTCGGTGATGAAATTGAAGAAATTGAAGCTTTTGACGCCCATTCCAACGAAATCATAGAACGCTACGACCGTTTAAATATTTATCCTGCAAATATGTTTGTGACTTCACCAGATGTATTGAATGGAGCCATAAAAGATATTCAGGATGATCTGGTCTTACAGCACGATTATTTTAAAGATATTGGTAAACATCTTGAAGCTAAACGACTAAAAGAACGGACCGAATTTGATCTGGAAATGATTCGTGAATTAGGCTACTGCTCTGGAATTGAGAATTATTCCAGATATTTAGATGGTAGAGCACCAGGCACAAGACCATTCTGCTTACTGGATTATTTTCCTGATGATTACCTTATGGTTGTAGATGAAAGTCATGTAACCATTTCTCAAGTTCATGCTATGTATGGTGGCGATAGAAGCCGTAAAGTAAACTTAGTAGATTATGGTTTCCGTTTGCCTGCTGCTATGGATAATAGACCCTTAAAATTTGAAGAGTTTGAAGCGCTTCAAAATCAGGTTATCTATGTCAGTGCAACACCTGCAGATTACGAAATGCAAAAAACAGATGGTGTTTATGTTGAACAAGTCATTAGACCTACAGGTTTATTAGATCCGGTTATTGAGGTTAGACCTAGTTTAAATCAAATTGATGATTTAATTGAAGAAATTCAAACTCGCGTAGAAAAGGACGAAAGGACACTTGTGACGACCCTCACAAAGCGCATGGCTGAAGAGTTGGTAAAATATTTAACACGTATATCTATTCGATGCCGCTACATACATAGTGATGTAGACACTTTGGAACGTGTTGAGATTATGCAAGATTTGCGTAAGGGTGTCTTTGATGTTTTGGTTGGTGTAAATCTGCTTCGGGAAGGTTTGGATTTGCCTGAAGTGTCTTTAGTGGCTATTTTAGATGCAGATAAGGAAGGGTTTTTGCGATCTAACCGCTCCTTAACTCAAACTGTTGGTAGAGCTGCTAGAAACTTAAACGGTAAAGCCATTATGTATGCTGATAAAATTACCAGTAGTATGCAAAAAACCATCGATGAAACGAACTACCGACGTGAAAAACAAATTGCTTATAACACGGAACATAATATTACACCAAAGGCCCTCAATAAAAGTTTAGATAGTGCTTTGGCTAAAAACTCTGTAAGTACTTATAGAACAGAATTGGAGGCTAAATTAGCTGCTGAACCTGAAAGCGAATATTTAACTAAAAGTCAGCTCGAAAAGAAAATTAGGGACACACGTAAACAGATGGAACAAGCAGCGAAAGCCTTAGATTTTATGGAAGCTGCTCGCTTTAGAGATGAGATCACAGCTTATCAGAGTAAGCTGGAAAAATTAAAAGTGAAATAATTAGCGAGTATTAAAACAAATAAACAGCCAGAAGCAAGTGGCTAAAAATCCTAATTATACTGTACTTTAAAAATATCTATAAGAAAATCTGGAGGTACGATTTTATTTGGAAAACTGTCCATTAAATCTAGTACACGATTAATCGACTCATGGCTTAACCCCATTCTAAGACCAAAATTATGAATTTTAACAAGTTGTTTGGGAGACACCTTATGATCTAAGTTCATAAGTAATACTAACCTGTGAAACTGAACGATTCTTTCACTATGTGTCTTTAGATGCACATAAGTTACGGGATGCTCAAAGAGATATTCAAAATCTTCTTTAGATATATCTAATTGTCTGGCTATACTAAATAAGAAGTTATACTCAATGGTTTTTATATTTTCATCTGTTTGAGCAAATGCTATCATTTCAGATAACAAACTCAATTTTTCAGCACGATTTATCATGTTTTTGAGGGTATTACTTGTTACTGTAAAGTTAAAGAGGTTCATTATTTTATTGTCGTAGATATAATGTATCTTGTCGAAAAATTGAGCGTACTTGGTCGATTTTTTTATTCGTTTGTCAACCCATAAAACTATAGGTCTTATGAAATTGAAGTATTTAGGTCTATTATTTACAATCTTGTTTTTTAATAAATCATTCCCGCAAAGCACTGCTTCTGAGCAAGTTAGCAAATTTACTATTGAAGCTCCTCAGCTGGATACGATAAGAACAATATGGGTTTACCTACCCAAAGATTATCAAAATTCTGATAAACGCTACCCTGTCTTGTACATGCATGACGCTCAGAATTTGTTTGATAAAGAGTCTTCTTATATAGGAGAATGGGAAGTAGATGAATTTATGGATACTCTAAAAGAACACAAAAGTATTATTATTGGTATTGAACACGGCAATGAAAACAGGATTGAGGAGCTTACACCTTATAGACATGCGGAATTTGGAGGTGGTAGAGGCGAAGCTTATCTTAATTTCTTAAAAAACACCTTAAAGCCACACGTCGATGTGACCTACAGAACAAAGGCTGAGGCTAAACACACCACAATTCTTGGTGCCTCTTTAGGTGGTTTAATATCATTTTATGCGGCAATTAAATATCCGGAAACATTTGGTAAAGCCGGTGTTTTTTCTGCTTCGTTTTGGGTGAGTGAGGAGATTTATGATTTAGTAAAAGCATCAGAAATATCTAATTCTTCAAAGTTTTATTTTGTTATAGGAAGTGAAGAAGGAGACGATATGGTGCCCGATCATCAACGCATGGTGAAGCTATTAAAAACTAAAGGTGTCAAAGACGATCATCTTGCAAATTATATTATTGAAGGCGGACAACATAATGAGGCGCTATGGATGTCACAATTTCCAGCGGCCTATAATTGGTTGTCAAAATTTTAATAACTAACTTTTATTACTTAAAATTAAAACCAATACACTAATGACAAACAACGATATATTCAAGAAACTCAGAGTAGCTCACAAACTGCGGGATGATGATATAGTAAAAATTTTAGCTTTAGTAGATTTTAGAATTTCTAAAAGTGAACTAAACGCCTTCTTTAGAAAAGAAGATCATCCTAAATATATGGAGTGTGGGGATCAAATTTTAAGAAATTTTCTTAATGGTCTAATCATTCATTTACGTGGACCAATGCCTAAAAAAGAACATAAAAAAAAGAGTAATAGTTAATATTACTCTTTTTTTTAAATCCATTACTTCTAGTTGGATTTTATAACCTTCACAGGAATTATGTAAGACTTATTTACTTTAAGCTTACTCTTAAGTACTTTTTTGTAGTTTAAGCGTCTCTTTATAAAGTTAGCAACTACCTCATTTTTAGTATCTACTGATAATACAACCAGTTCTCCTTCCTTGTTAATTGCAACCTTAACCTTAGCATAGATATCCTCAGATAGCTGAAAATCTGGTTTTTCTAATAACTTCACAACAGTTGCATGAATAACTTTTGGCTCAGCATTTTCGATTGGATCTGTACTTGCTGAAAGTACACTACTAAACGTAATTGTTACGACTAGTACTAACATCTTTAATGTTTTCATAATGATTCGTTTTTATATGATTGATACTTATAGGACGACTATAAATAAAATACGTGACAGCAATTAACATTATTTAACATTGATTATCAGTCTTTTAACAAAAACGAATGCATAAAAAAAATGCGCCAGAGGCGCATTTTTATATTATTAAAATTGTTAAATCCTTAAGATAATACTTGCTGTACTTTATCGGCAGCTTCTTGAAATTCTGTTGCACTCATTACGTCTAACCCAGAATTGTCAATTAATTCTTTTGCGATATCTGCATTGGTACCTTGTAAACGAACAATAATAGGTACATTTATATTACCCATATTCTTATAGGCATCAATTACCCCTTGAGCAACTCTATCGCAACGTACAATACCACCAAATATGTTTATTAATATTGCTTTTACAGCAGGATCTTTTAAAATGATTTTAAAAGCTGCCTCTACTCTTGCAGCATCTGCAGTACCACCAACATCTAAGAAGTTAGCTGGCTCGCCACCTGCTTGCTTAATTAAATCCATTGTTGCCATTGCTAAACCAGCTCCGTTTACCATACAACCAACATTACCATCTAAATCAACGTAATTTAAGCCTAAGGCACCAGCTTCTACTTCTATCTGGTTTTCTTCACGTAAATCGCGTAACTCAGCTAAATCTCTATGTCTGTATAAGGCATTATCATCTAAAGTAACTTTAGAATCTACTGCTAAAATTTTGCTATCACTTGTTTTTAAAACCGGGTTGATTTCGAATAAAGAAGCATCCGATTTATCATAGGCCGTATAAAGCGCAGTTACAAATTTGGTCATTTCTTTAAAAGCGGTTCCTGATAACCCTAAGTTAAATGCAACACGTCTTGCCTGAAATGGTAATATCCCTGCGGCAGGATCAATCTCTTCTGTAAATATTAAATGTGGCGTTTCTTCAGCTACAGTTTCAATATCCATACCACCTTCGGTAGAATACATAATCATGTTTTTACCAGTACCACGATTTAAAAGCACAGACATATAATATTCATCTGGTTCACTATCACCTGGATAATACACATCCTCAGCAATTAAAACCTGATGTACTTTTTTTCCTTCTGCTGAAGTTTGAGGAGTTACCAAATTCATACCAATGATTTGTCCTGCAATTTCTTCAACTTCGTTTAAGTTTTTAGCGAGTTTAACACCTCCACCTTTTCCACGTCCACCAGCATGAACTTGTGCCTTAATAACGTGCCAACCTGTACCCGTTTCTGCAGTCAATTGTTTAGCCGCATCTACAGCTTCTTTAGCGCTCTTTGCAACAATACCACGTTGTATGCGTACACCAAAACTTTTAAGTAATTCTTTTCCTTGATATTCGTGTAAATTCATTTGTGATCAGATGTTTATTTAGTGCCACAAAAATACGTATCCTAAAGCGTTTAACAAATAAAAATCAGAATCTATTTATTAAAAGGCAGTAATCATTGTCGACTAATATTTAAGACGCTTAATGACAGAAAAAGCCTTATCTACCAAGTCATCTTCTACAACGATCGTAAATTCATTAGTGGTTGAAACCACTTCGTATATCGTAATCTTTTCCCAAGCCAATCGTTTAAAAATTTGATAATATAATCCGGCAATTTTAGAATTCCCTTTTGGTAAATTAATACTTATAGCAGAAAGCCGATCTTGTGAGCCAATTAACACCTCATTTTCAAAAGCCTTTAGAATACTTTGCTTCTCTGAAGTCGAAATAATAATATTACTCTCAAACATTCCACGCGTAAAAGCATAAAAGATCTGATTGTTAGTACTTATTTGTTCTAAGATCTTTGTATGACTCTTTATTAAGGTATTTGAATTTTGAAATGTGAAATCACTTAAATTTGATCGTACTGTAATATCCCCTAAGTTTTTAAAAACCAAGCTTAGTCTTTGGGTCATCTCTAAATTAAGTGGCTGCTGATATCGTCTTAATGCCATCATTATAGCCCCATCCTTCACGGGTTTTCTAAGCATATTAGAAATTGGCTTATTAAGATCCTTAGCTAAGGCTGAAAAATTTA
Source organism: Winogradskyella sp. (assembly GCA_013002225.1). Taxonomy (GTDB): domain Bacteria; phylum Bacteroidota; class Bacteroidia; order Flavobacteriales; family Flavobacteriaceae; genus Winogradskyella. The sequence continues at coordinate 17,522 of JABDKL010000065.1, read as the reverse complement.
TGATCTGCCGGGACAATCCTTCTTCCAAAAAAGGACTGGATACAATAATTTCCTGAACACAAGAAGCAATAGTTTTCATTTTGTTAATTATTTAACACAATGTGTAAAATTAGCAATATTTTTACATTTTTATGCTATTGCTAGTATTTACTTCTATTTTTGCCCCTAATATCTACCTAAATTTCAAGATTACTTCTAATGAAAGAAAATGCTTTATTAAAAATTGCAAAGGAACACGACAGCCCACTGTACGTTTATGATGCAAATACAATTATAAACCAATATAACCGATTAACGAATGCATTTAGTAAGGTAAAACACTTAAAAATTAACTATGCGGTTAAGGCATTATCAAACATTTCGGTATTAAAATTATTTAATGCACTAGGTTCAGGAATTGATACCGTTTCAATACAAGAAGTAAAATTAGGAGTTAGAGCCGGATTTAAGTCAGATCAGATTATATATACGCCAAATGGCGTTTCGCTCGAAGAAATTGAAGAAGTGTCTAAATTGGGAGTGCAAATTAACATTGACAATCTTTCAATATTAGAACAATTTGGTACTAAGCATCCAAAGACTCCTGTTTGTATTCGAATTAATCCGCACGTCATGGCAGGCGGAAACACTAATATCTCTGTTGGCCATATTGATAGTAAATTTGGAATATCTATTCACCAGATACCGCATATTCTCAGAATAGTCAAGAATACTAAGATGAACATCAACGGCATTCACATGCACACAGGTAGTGATATATTAGACATTGATGTTTTTCTATATGCCAGTGAAATACTTTTCGAAACAGCTAAGAATTTTAAAGGTCTTGATTTTATAGATTTTGGATCAGGATTTAAGGTTCCTTACAAATCAGGCGATATTGAAACGAACATTGAAGAACTAGGGCAAAAATTATCGAAACGGTTTAACGAATTCTGTAAAGATTATGGCAAGGACTTGACATTAGCATTTGAACCTGGTAAGTTTTTGGTGAGCGAAGCTGGTGTGTTTTTAGCAAAGGTAAATGTTGTAAAACAAACCACTTCTACCGTTTTTGCACAAATAGATACCGGCTTTAATCATTTAATTAGACCTATGCTTTATGGGTCTCAGCACGAAATAGTAAATATTTCTAATCCTAAAGGGCGAGAACGTTTCTATTCTGTTGTTGGTTATATATGCGAAACCGACACCTTTGCAAATAATAGGCGCATTAACGAGATTAATGAAGGGGATATCTTGTGCTTTAAGAATGCCGGTGCCTATTGTTTTACAATGGCAAGTAATTATAATTCCCGTTACAAGCCTGCAGAAGTACTGATCTATAAGGGTAAAGCTCATCTCATTAGAAAGCGTGAGACTTTTGATGATATTTTGCATAATCAGATAGAGATTAAACTTTAAAAAAATGAGGCGTTGTTAATAGCAACGCTTTTTTTTATACCTTTAATTACCTCAAGTCTTTTTATAATAAGGACTTATGAAATCACTCCAATCCACCAGAATTGAGTCTATCGATATCCTAAGAGGCCTGGTAATGGTCATCATGGCTTTAGACCATGTTAGAGATTACTATCACATTAATGCTTTTTTTGATAACTATCCTGAAAATTTGGAATCCACAAATTTCGCATTATTTGGCACACGATTTATAACACATTTTTGTGCTCCGGTATTTATATTTCTTGCCGGCACCTCTGCATTTTTGTACGGACAAAAAAAATCAAAAGCGCAACTCTCAAAATTTTTAATTACCCGTGGTTTATGGCTCATTTTTGTCGAAATATTTATTAATAATTTTCTCTGGTGGTTCGACATTAGTTTTGGTTTCACTAACCTACAAGTAATCTGGGCTATTGGCATCTGTATGATTGCTCTGGGTCTTTTAATTTATTTGCCAAAGCGCGTTATTCTTGCCCTTGGACTATTTATCATAATAGGACATAATACCCTTGATGGATTCGTTAGAGAAGGAGAAAGTATAGGGTCTATAATCTGGTATTTTCTTCACCAATCAAATGGTTTTGCTCTTGGAAACAATCGATACATTTGGTTTTCGTATCCGGTATTACCATGGATTGGTGTCATTAGCTTAGGCTACTGTTTTGGTCAACTTTACAAAAAAGAAATATCACTTAAAGTAAGAAGAAAATGGTTACTTTATTGTGGATTCACAGCTATTGTACTCTTCTTAATTCTAAGAGGATTTAATGTTTACGGTGATCTGGTACCTTGGGCTTACCAAGAATCGACAGAAAAAACCATTATCTCTTTTTTTAACGCAACAAAATATCCGCCATCACTAATTTTTATATTAATGACCTTAGGACCTGCTCTATTATTTCTCTATTTTATTGAGAACATAAAGACTAAAATTACCAACTTTTTACTGGTATTTGGACGCGTACCTTTTTTCTATTATATACTTCATATTTTTGTGATACATATTGGAGCTTTTATAGGATTATTGCTAACAGGTCGGGATTGGAAGTTAATGATTTTAAATAATGAAACTATGAGCACAGGGGCCCTTAAAGGTTATGGCTATTCACTGTTTACGGTTTATATTATTTGGATTATAATCGTTTTAATTCTATACCCTATCTGCAAGAAATACATGATTTACAAACTGAATAATAAAGATAAATGGTGGCTCAGCTATCTTTAATATAGAGCTCTTAGCAAATAAGAAGCTATAGGATTTACAGCAAAAACCAGTTGATTCTCTGAATATAAAGAAAACTAATCCTTGATTTGTTGTTGTTCTGGTACAGGGTTTACACCATATTTATCATATAAATAAACCAAACTGGTCATTGTCGCTGCACCTAACTCCAATTCTCTTTTATTAACATGTTCAAAAGTATCATTAGAAGCATGATGGTGGTCGAAATATCGTTGAGAATCTGGACGTAAACCAGCCAGTACATTGGTCTCTGATTTTAATGGGCCCACATCAGCACCACTTCCACCTTGTTCAAAATAATGAATTAAATAAGGCTTAAATAATGGCTTCCAGGCTAAAACTTGTTTAAAATTAGTAGCATTGGTGGCAAAAGAAAACCCTCTTGGCGTGAATCCTCCAGAGTCACTTTCTAATGCAAAAATGTGGTTTTCATTTTTCGCTTCCGCAATTTTCGCATATTCTGTGGCACCACGCAATCCATTTTCTTCATTCATAAACAATACAACTCTTATACTTCGTTTTGGTGTAATACCACTTTCTTTTAATAACCTTAACACATCCATTGATTGTACCACTCCAGCACCATCATCATGAGCGCCATCTCCTAGATCCCAAGAATCTAAATGGCCTCCGACAATGATATATTCATTTGGAAATGCACTTCCTGTAATTTCGCCTATAACATTATATGATTGTACATCGTCAAATTGTTGACAGCTTTGCTTAAAATAAAAATTTAAATTCTTATCTTTTTTCAAAGCCTCACTTAATACGTTGGCGTCATTAGTACTAATTGCTGCAGACGGAATTCGATTTTCTATTGGTAAGTCTCCATAACTCATACTGCCCGTATGCGGATAATCGTCCTGCCGTAAATTCATAGATCGTACAATTACACCAACAGCACCATATTTCCCGGCTTCCATAGCACCTGCATATCGTTGGTTTACACAACCGCCATAGGCATTAAAAGTATTTATGAGATCCGCTTGCATGGGTCTGTTATAAAACACAATTTTACCTTTAATTTTTTCTTTCCCCAAGGCTTCCAATTCTTCAAAGTCGGTAACCTCAACTACCTCTGCGGTAATTCCTTTTTCTGGAGTTGCAAGTGAACCACCTAAAGCACAAATATTAACTTTCTTAATTTTACCATCAGTGTTTATATAAGCCAATTCCTTCTCACCTCTTTCCCATTTTGGCACCATGACAGGTTGTAACCAAACCTTATCTAGTCCTAGTTTTTCGAGTTCGGCTTTGGTATAATCAACAGCAAGTTCTGCATTTTTAGAACCCGATAAACGACCTCCGATATTGTTAGACAAATGGTCTAACCATTGGTAGCTCATTCCATTGGTTAATGAGGTCTTATAAATCGATTTTAGAGTTTCTTCATCAGTCTGAGAAAAACTGAAGGTAAAAGCTAAACATAAAGTTATAGTGAGTATGTTATTTTTCATTTTCTAATTGTTGTTTATACAAATCTATGTTTGCCTTATTTTTTGCAGGCAATTCTGGTTCTTTTATATCTGTATAGGTTTTTAAGATGTCATAAAGAATTTTGGCTACAATATAACGAGCAGTCGGTTTATCATCTGCAGGAATATTAAACCATGGCGCATGTGGTTTAGAGGTTTTGTTAAGTGCATCTTCGTAGCAATCTTGATAGGTGTCCCAAAGTTTTCGCTCCTTTAAATCGTCTGGTGAGAATTTCCAATGTTTATTTGGTTTATTAAGACGTCTTAATAATCTATTTTTTTGTTCGGCTTTAGATAGATTAAGAAAAAATTTGAAGACGATGGTTCCGTTCGAGGCTATGTGTTTTTCAAAATTATTAATTTCCTCAAAGCGTCTTTCCCAAAAGGCCTCATCTACGTCATCGATACTACTTATATCGGGCATGTTTTCGTACATCAAGTACTCAGGATGTACCCGAGTCACTAAGACATTTTCATAATGGGTTCTATTAAAAATCCCAAATTTACCACGCGCTGGCAAGGCAATATAATGTCTCCATAAATAGTCGTGTTTTAACTCCTGATCTGTCGGCTTTTTAAAACTATGAGCAACGATACCTCTTACATTAAACTCTTTAAAGACTTCTCTTATTAAACTATCTTTTCCAGCAGTATCCATACCTTGAATACACATCAAAACAGCGTATTTACCATGGGCATACATGGTATTCTGAATGTCTGCCAAATCTTCGCTGACCCCTCTCAATGCCTTTTCAATGTCTTTCTTCGGAGCATTTAAATTGTATTGAGTTGGTAAATCTTCAATGTTAATCTGTGAAGTAATTTTGAAGTCTTTAATGTCGATATCATTCATAATAAAAATGTTTTATTTTGAAGCAAAAGCCTTTACATCACTCTCACTTACCTCTTTACCTCCTAATATAATTAGACGCTCAATAACATTTCTTAGCTCTCGAATGTTCCCTGTCCAATCATAGTTCTGTAAAAGTTTTACCGCCTTTGATGAAAATGTTTTTTCTGCAGTTCCTTGCTCGTTAGAAATTTTATTAGCAAAATAATTGATAAGTAAGGGAATATCTTCACGCCTATCATTTAAAGCCGGGACTTCGATTAAAATAACCGCTAATCGGTGATACAGATCTTCCCGGAATTTACCATCTTCAATTTCTTTTTTAAGATTTTTATTTGTTGCAGCGACTACCCTAACATTAACCTTAATGTCCTTATCGCTACCTACACGCTGTATGCGACTTTCTTGTAATGCTCTTAGGACTTTAGCTTGAGCAGACAAGCTCATATCTCCAATTTCATCTAGGAAGATTGTTCCTCCATTTGCAGCTTCGAATTTACCAGCTCTGTCCTTTGCGGCAGATGTAAAGGCGCCTTTAACGTGTCCAAATAATTCACTCTCGATTAGCTCTGACGGGATTGCCGCACAATTAACCTCTATCATCGGACCTTTTGAGCGTTCGCTTTTTTGATGCAACCAATGCGCAACAAGCTCCTTCCCGGTTCCGTTTGGACCGGTAATCAAAACTCGTGCATCTGTAGGTGCAACTTTATCTATCATATTCTTGATGCGTTCAATACCATCACTTTCACCAATCATCTGATAGTTCTTGCTAACCTTTTTCTTTAGCATTTTGTTCTCTACCACGAGCTCCTTTCGATCCAGAGCAATACGAACTGTATTTAATAGTCTATTTAAATCTGGTGGTTTTGAAATATAGTCGAAGGCACCTAAACGCATTGTATTTACTGCAGTATCTAAATCGCCATGACCAGAAATCATAACCATCGGAGTTTCCGGCTTTATTTTTTTAACAGCCTCCAAAACCTCTACACCATCCATCTTCGGCATTTTGATGTCACATAAAACTAGATCGTAATCGTCCTTTTTAATTTTTTCAATACCAATTAAACCGTTTTCTGCTTCTTCAACTTGGTAGGTATCACTCTCTTCTGTTAGAATCTTAACCAAAACTCGTCTAATTGCAGCTTCATCTTCTATTATTAAAATTTTTGACATCTCTATATTTTTACTTTTAATCCTGTTCTAAGATAAAATGCATTTAAATTATCTAGATTGAACACTTCATTTCTATTTTCGTCTCTAAGGACATTATTTAATCTTACGGTATATCCTGTATAAATATACGCATACAAATATTTACTTATTTTATATTCATAACCCAATCCACCAACTACAACAGAAAGTGATATGTTATCGACTTGTTTACCTAAAACCAAAGATGGTTCCTGCAAATGGGCGAAATAACCATCCACACTGGCGAATGCCTGCAACGTATTTTTTTTGTTAACGTAATGCTTTACATTGGTTTTAGGCACACCCAGAGCAAAGGACCACATTTCATTAATTCGTCGCTCATAGCTTACAAAAGGTAAGGGTATAGGCAGGCCCGTTGTAGTATTATAGGTAAGTCCTAAAATTAATCTGTAAGGACGCTTGGCGCTTTCGTCTTTTGATCTGTCGTTAATAGCAAAAACACCACCATTAATAAAAATATCATCCTGTGTTATGGATTGCGTTAAGGTTGAGGCTATCCGAGGTGAAATTTTAAATCCCAGGCGCCATTTTTCACTAGTTTTAAAGGTATAGCCAATGTTTAGGTCTATAATATTAACAGTCTCTAATAATGATGTATCAAAAGGATAGCTGTCTTCTAAATTTAGTATTACTCTATTATATTCGCCACCTACAATAAAATAACTATCCTCGCTCGTTTCAATGGGATAATTAAAAAGGGCTCGTAAACGCGTGTATTGATCTTCGGATTTTGATTTTGGAATGAATGAATATTCTAGTCTTGCCAGGTCTGTCAATTGTGCTTCGGCAGCATTAAAATAAAACATAGAAAATACAACTAGTAAGAATCTGTATTTCCGCAGGTGTAAAATCATATACAACTATTTTTTCTCTATAATATGAATGTCACGTTGTGGGAAAGGTATAGCTACATTGTTCTCTCTGAAGAGCCTATCAATTTCAAAACGTATATCACTCTTAGGAAATTGTGCTTTAAAACTATCCGCTAACGTAAAAACAATTTTAAAATCTAAAGAACTATCTCCAAAATTAGTAAATAAGACAATAGGTTCTGGTTCAGAGATTACATCTTCGTGGGTACTTGCTGCTTGTAACAGCAGTTTCTTTACTAGTTGAACATCACTACCATAGGACACTCCAACTTCTACGCTCTCACGTGTCAAAGTTCCGTTTTGCGTCCAGTTATACAATGTATTAGTTAAGTAGAGGTGGTTTGGAATAATTAAAACTTTATTATCAATTGTAACGGCCCTAGTAGTTCTTAATTTAATCTCCTCTACCCGACCAATTTTATTATCTATTTCAATAATGTCGCCCACATGAACTGTTTGATCCACTAGAATAAAAACACCAGAAATTATATCTTGAAATAAGGTCTGAAGCGCTAGACCAATACCTATAAGCAACGCTGCAGATGCTGCAAAAACTGCTGTAACGTTAACGCCTACACTATGTAACGTAATTAGAAATATAATTAAATAGACTAACCATCTAAAATAACCATATACAACGTTAAACTTTCCTTTATCCTCTTCTGGTAAGTTTCTTGTTATCACTTTAAGCATCACTCGAAGGATAATGGTCGTAATAAAAATAGCAGTAATAACTATTATAATATCGAAAAATGATATGCTAATATCCTGACCAAAATCTATATGCTGACTTAAGAAATCTTTTGTTGCTTCCCAGGCAGAACTTTCTGTAATGGTTTCCTCTATTTTACTTAAATCTTGCATTAGCATTTAATATTTAAGCCATTTAAACAATTCCTTGTAGGTTGGTTTTTTACCATACATTAAAATACCAACGCGATAAATTTTTGCTGCAAACCAAACAGCTAACATAAATGTACTGATTAACAATACTAAAGATAGTCCTTGCTGCCATAGAGGCACACCAAAAGGTATACGCATAAGCATAACAACAGGTGAGGTTAAAGGTATAAATGAAAAGACCGTAGATACAGTACCATGAGGATCTTCTATCACCGTAAAAACCCCAACATATACTGCTAAAATCAGTGGCATAAGGATTGGCAACATAAATTGTTGCGTATCAGTTTCATTATCTACAGCTGCACCAATTGCAGCATACAAGGAGCTATACAGTAAATAACCACCAATAAAGAAGAATATAAATGCTACTATAAGGTTGATTATGGGCAAATTACTAATTCCTATAAAAATATTTTCTGCAAAGGCCTGAGCTCCATCTGCCTGCATGGCCTGATTGACCATTTCTTGTTGTGGGCTCTGAACCTGTGTCATATCTATTCCAAAAATTGCAGAAACGACAGTGAGCAATACGCCTCCCAAAATAACCCAAATTGCAAATTGGGTAACGCCCGCTAAGGATGTACCAATTATTTTACCTAACATTAATTGTATTGGCTTTACTGACGATATTATAACCTCTATAATTCTACTGGTTTTTTCTTCTATAACACTTCGCATTATCATGTTACCGTAAATAATGATAAACATGAATAACAAATAACCTGCTATCCCACCAAATGCAAGCTTTATTACGTTATCTATTTTTGAGCTTTTTTCACCGTCAAAACTTTCTTGAGCAATAATAATACTCGTTTTTGAAGCTTCAATTTTTAATAAGCTAACACCATCTCTTTCTAATTTTATATCCTGTAATTTTTTTTCGATTTTAGTTTCTAAGCTTGATATGATTGAAAGAGAGGGCGATTCCTCTGAATAAAACTTAACGTTATTAGAAACCTCGTCTAAGGAGTCTACGCTTGCAATGTGTAATAAACCATAGTCTTCTTTTTCTTTTACAAGTGCGATAGCATCTTCTAAGCTTAGCCCACTTAAATTTGTATAAACTGTGTTTTCAGTATTTTTAAAAACCTCTTTAAGGTAGCCAGATTCATCAAGTATGGAAATTGTGCGTTGTTTATCGTTATTTAATTGTGATAAATAGGCTACAACGGCAATTAACGCAATCATAATCAGAGGACTTAAAAAGGTCATAATTATAAATGATTTATTCTTAACCTTTGTAAGATATTCTCTTTTTATAATGAGGGGAAGATGATTCATTATTAGTTATTTTTTACAGTTTGAATAAAAATATCGTTTGCGGATGGAATAACCTCTACAAAGTGATGAACTTCGGCCTTAGAAGTTAAAAACGACAACAGATCATTTGGTGAAGTGTCTTTATCAATTTTAACGTTTAATTTTATATCATCATGTAAATTTCTAAATGTTGCAGGCAGCACCTCAAACCTATTTTCAATATCTGCCACAACCGTTTCGCTATTATTAGATTGCAAACCAACTTCAAATGTGTTGGTTTTAAACTGCGCTTTAATGTCGTTAAGTTTTCCGTCTAAAATTTTATTAGATTTATGGATAAGTGCGATATGGTCACATAATTCTTCAACAGATTCCATACGATGGGTTGAAAAGATTACAGTAGCTCCTTCCTCTCTTAATTGTAGAATTTCATCCTTTATTAAGTTGGCATTTATAGGATCAAAACCCGAGAAGGGCTCATCAAAAATTAATAATTTTGGTTTGTGTAATACAGTTACTACAAACTGAATTTTTTGAGCCTGACCCTTACTAAGTTCTTGTATTTTTTTATTCCACCAGTCACCAATTTCTAATTTATCGAACCAATATTTTAATCTGCGTTTAGCTTCAGATTTGCTTAACCCTTTTAACTGAGCTAAATATAAACATTGCTCACCTACTTTCATGGTTTTATACAAACCGCGTTCTTCCGGCAAATATCCAATATCTCTTATATGTTCTGGCTTCAAATCATGTCCATCGAGTAACACAGTTCCTTCATCTGGCATGGTAATTTGATTAATAATACGTATTAGCGTTGTTTTACCAGCTCCATTAGGACCTAACAGCCCGAAAATACTGCCTTTTGGTACAGCAATGGAAACTTGATTTAGTGCTCTAAATTTTCCGAAGTTTTTAGATACGGAATTAGCAACTAATAGGTCACTCATATATAATTTGGTTTATAGTAGGGTTAGTAGGTAAATATATTAAATGTTGAAGAGTTTAAGGACATATTAATCTACTTTTTAAAAAGGATTTTAGTGAGTAAACCCCTTAAAAAACAAAACCCACCCTTATGGTTAGATAAGGATGGGAAAAAATTGCTATGAAAAAGAAAAATTACCGCTAATTAGCATTAGCGATAAATCAAAGATAGTATTTTTTCTTAATTATTGACTTTTTTATGAAAACATATCTTTTACTTTTTCAAAAAATGATTTATCAGAACTTTCCGGTTTTGGCTCAAAATGTTCATCATCTTTCATACTCTCAAAAAATTCTTTTTGCTTTTTATTCAGGGTTTTAGGTGTCCACACATTAACATGCACCAATAAATCACCTTTACCATAACCGTTAATATTTGGTATACCTTTTCCTCTTAATCTTAAGATCTTACCTGACTGAACTCCTGCTTCAATTTTAATTCTTACTTTCCCGGTTACAGTGTCTATTTCTTTAGACGATCCTAAAACAGCATCTGGCAAACTCACGTACATATCGTAATGTAGATTATCGCCTTCACGCTTTAAAGTTGGATGTTCTTCCTCGCTGATAGCCACAAGCAAATCACCTGCTATACCATTTCCTGGCGCTTCATTTCCTTTACTATTAACCTTGAGTTGCATGCCATCTACCACACCAGCTGGAATTTTTACCGACACCGTTTCTTCTGCGACTTTTAATCCCTGAGCATCTGCATCTGCCGGTTTTTTGTCTATTGTCTGTCCGGCACCACCACAAGTCTGACAAGGAGATGCGGTTTGCATTCTTCCCAAGATAGTATTTGTAACTCGCGTTACCTGGCCTGAGCCATTACAGGTACCACAAGTTTTGTAAGTTGTCCCTTCTGCCTGTACTTTTCGTTTGACTTTAATCTTTTTCTCAACACCATTAGCAATATCTTCTAGTGATAAAGTGACACGAATACGCAAATTACTTCCTTTTACCATTCGTTGTCGACCGCCTCCGCCAAAACCACTAAAGCCTCCGCCACCAAAAGCACCGCCAAAAATATCTCCAAACTGGCTGAAAATATCATCCATATTCATGCCGCCGCCGTTAAAGCCACCGCCACCTTCAAAAGCCTGATGACCAAACTGATCATAACGTGCCTTTTTATCTGCGTTACTTAAAACTTCATAGGCCTCTGCAGCCTTCTTAAATTTGTCTTCAGCTTCTTTATCGTCTGGATTCTTATCTGGATGATATTTCAAAGCCATCTTACGATATGCCTTTTTTATTTCAGCATCAGATGCACTTTTACTTATTCCTAAAATATCGTAATAATCTTCTTTCATTAAATCTTTTTTTATTCGTTCTCTAAAGTGCAGAAAACTTGCATTACTATTGTCCTATTACCACTTTTGGAAAACGAATTACCTTTTCTCCCAGTTTGTAACCGCGCTCTACGACGTCGATTATTTTACCTTTTAGATCGTCACTTGGAGCAGGAATTTGGGTTACCGCTTCGTGATCGTCTGCATTAAAGGTATCTCCTTGTTTTACGTCAATTTTTGACAAACCTTTTTGCTCCAGCGTATTCATTAATTTGTTGTAAATTAATAATACACCTTTACGTAATTCTTCTGCCTCCTTATCATCCTCAATATGCGTTAAGGCACGTTCAAAATCATCTAATATTGGCAGCATAGCAACCATTACGTCCTGACTTGCTGTTTTAAACAAATCCATACGCTCCTTGCTTGTACGTCTTTTGTAATTTTCAAATTCAGCAAACAAACGCATAAATTTATCCTTCTCAGCAGCTAATTGGTCCTGTAACTGCTCTTCTACAGATTGTTCCTCTTTTTGAATATCTGTTTGGCTTTCTGCATCCGTTTCTGCAGTTGCAGTTTCACGGTCATTTATTTGTGGTTCTTCCACCTTATTTTCCTTATTCTTTTTACTCATTTTGAGATTATTTTTTAAATCTTCGATTTAGAAGTGGCAAAAGTACTGCCATTATTATAAAAATGTCAAAATGTCATTAACATTTTTTTATAATTATATGCGTGTTCAAATCGCTAACTTTGTCTTCTAAAACAAAATAGAAACTAACATGAAGACACCATTTTTAAAAATTTTTGCGATTGTTGCTGTAATTACATTCGCTAGTTGTAAAGACAACTCAAAGGAAGCAAAAACCACTGAGGCCGAAGAAGCTGCTGTAGCCGATGCAACTGCAATGACCTATGCTGTTAATACAGACAAGTCTATGATCGAATGGAAAGGCTACAAGCCAACAGGATCGCATAATGGTACAATTGCTATTGAAACTGGTAACATTAGAGTTAATGATGAAGGTATTGAGAGCGGAAAATTCACTTTTGACATGAACAGTATCACCGTTAAAGATATACCAGCAGATAATGATAGTAATGCTAAATTAACAGGTCACTTAAAAAGTCCTGACTTTTTTGATGCCGAAACATATCCAATTTCAAAATTTGAAATTACAAGCATTGAAACTGTTGATAATAAGACAATGCTTTCTGGAAATTTAACTATGAAGGATACCACCAATAATATCACAATTCCTGTTACTACATCTATGGATGGTGACACTATGACGTTAAATAGTGAAACTTTTACTATTGACCGTTCTAAGTGGAATGTGAAATATGGTTCTAAATCATTCTTTGATAATCTTGGTGACAAGTTTATTAACGATGACATAGAGTTAACCGTAAGCCTTGTAGCCAATAAGGTTCAGTAAATTTTAAATTTAGTAAACAAAAAAAGCACTTACAATTTTGTAAGTGCTTTTTTTTGTTAATACAATTTAGCTAATTAGTAAATTTTCTAAAGCAGGTTTTAAATTCGGGTAATTATAATAAAACCCTTTATCTTCAATTTTTTGTGAACTTACACGCTGACTTTCAAATAGAATAATGTGCATTTCACCTAACACCATCTTCATAATTACTTTCGGAATATTAGGCAAAATTAGGGGCCTACTTAAAACTTTTGCAGCAACTTTTGTTAGTTCGTTATTACTGACTGGATTAGGTGCAACACCATTATAAACTCCCTCTAATTTGTGTGTTAAAGCATATAAGAACATATCCGCAAGGTCGTTAACATGAATCCAACTTTGCCATTGCTTGCCACTACCGAAGGCGGCACCTGCTCCATATTTAATGGGTTGTGTAATTTTTGGCAACGCGCCACCTTTTTCAGCTAACACTAAACCGATTCTAATTTTAGCCACTTTACAACCTACTTTTTCAAAATTGTCCACAGCTTCTTCCCATTTAGTCACAACTTCTCCCAAAAATGAGCCCGAAATTTCAGTATTACTTTCTTCATAATAATTAATCAGGCTAGATGGATATATTCCAATAGCACTTGCAGATACGACGTATTGAACATCATAATCATGTGCCCTAATTGTGTCCTGAAGTAATTGAGCTGTTTTTGTTCGACTTTCTATTATTTCTTTTTTGTAATCCTCTGTCCAGCGTTTAGAAATGGAGGCACCAACAAGATTAATTATGGCTGAAACATGCTCAAAACAGCTATGATCAATCTCATTGTTTTTTGGATTCCAATAGAAGCCCTTATAATTAGATTCGGAACTCAATTTTGATCTTGAAGTGGTTAAATAATTAACATTTATCCCTTTTTGATGACACCTCTCGACTACTTTTTGCCCTATTAATCCGGTGGCTCCAGTTATTAAAATGGTCATTTTTTCTTTTTCATTAAAGATACGAAAGGTGTTGAGGACGCTAACCCATTTTAGTTTGGATTTAACGTTTAAGTCATCTAGGTGAATCGTATAAATACTGCGACGCTGAATTGGCCACAATATCGTATTGGTGGACTAATAGCCAAAACAATTAAACGGTTATATCTATTTAATTTTTTTGTGCTCTTAGCATTTCACGTTTGCCTGGTGGTCCAGGTAATCGTTCTACGGTAAAACCAACAGATTCCATAGCGCGCCTTACACTGCCTTTTGCTGAGTACGTCACTAAAACACCATTGGATCTTAAGGCTTTGTACATAATTTCAAAAATAGACTCTGTCCATAACTCTGGTTGTACTCGCGCACCAAAAGCATCAAAATAAATAATATTGAATTGGTTGGATGCAGTAATTTGATTAAAGTCTATTTTTTGCTTTTCTAACTGGAAGTATTTTGAAATTTTATGTTGCGATTCCCAGGTCGATTGATGTAGTAAATCGAATTGACTCTTGTGGGCTTTGGAAATTAAAGACACATAATTTAGTTGATTGATTTCTTCCTGTTTCACTGGAAAAGCTTCAACTCCAACATAATCAATATGTAAATTTAGCTGTTCTGCTTCCAACAACGTTAAGAATGCATTGAGCCCTGTACCAAAACCTATTTCAAGAATTGAAACAGATTCTTGACCTTTTAAATTTTCTGTTTTCTTAAAGATTTCCTGGAAATAAAAAAGCAAACCATGTTTTAAAAATACATGATTTGCTTCTTGTATGGCACCATGAACGGAATGGTATTGTTCATTCCAATCTTCTATCTGTATTGTTTTAGACCCATCAGAGGTGGTGATCACTTTTCGTTTCATAAGCTCTCAATATAAAACTTTTAAAGCTATAGTAAAACTTATGGACGAATAGAAACTTAGTGCTTTTAAAAAGTTTTTACTACTCACCCTTTAATAAAACACCATCAGCTTCAAATCGGTACTCTAATTTTGGTTCTGTGATGGCTTCTATTTCTTCTTTAGACTTACCTGCATCTTCTGCGTAATGTCTTAATTCGTCTACTGGAGTTTCCGCCACAAAAGCCTTTCCATTAACGACTACCTCTCCCTCTGCATCTAAAGGCATAAAAAATCCGTAATCTTTAAACTTTACCATAACCTCATTTTCATTGCCCATATCTAAAGTCATCCAACATCCCTTCTTTGAACATACCTCATCAATTTTGGCAGTCATTTTAGCTGGTATGGTATCTCCAGGCTTCAAATTTTTGTAATGCTCCATCATACGATCTGAAGGTAGGGCATCATCGTCACTTATCTCCATACCAATTGAGGTGTAGGCAAGTTCCTTTTTTTCTTCTTCTACCGGAGTATCCTGAACTTTTATGTCGTTTTTACAAGCAACAATTAATGTGCTCGTTAAAATAAATAAGGCTATTTTTTTCATTATTCTGACTATTTTTTGATTGTAAAGTGAAACACAAATTTACAAAATTTAAGATAATTTAGCCTTTTATTAACCGTAATGATTATGTACTTTTGCGAAACCAATCAAAGGCAATTATGGTTACAAATTATACTGAAGAAATCGTCATAGAGAAAGCTCAAAATACTAAAATTACAGATGTCGATTTTGCCAACATAGCATTTGGTCGCGTGTTCACAGACCACATGTTTACTTGCGATTTTGAAGATGGCAAATGGCAAATACCAAAAATAACGCCTTATCAGGCAATGTCAATTGAACCTTCTGCCAGAGTGTTTCATTATGGGCAGGCAGTATTTGAAGGGATGAAGGCTTATAAAGATGCCGATGATAACGTGTTTTTATTTAGACCCGATCAGAACTTTGCTCGAATTAATAAATCTGCAGCAAGATTAGCCATTCCAGAGTTTCCTGAAAATTACTTTTTTAAGGGCTTAGAAACTTTATTAAATCTAGATAAAAACTGGATTAAATCTGGTTTAGGAAATTCACTTTATATTAGACCTTTTGTAATCGCAACAGAACCTGCCATCTCTGCATCACCTGCTGCAACATATCGTTTTATAATAATTTGCTCACCTGCTAAAGCCTATTATAACCAACCTGTACGCGTATTATTTGCCCGAAAATATAGTCGGTCTGCCGATGGCGGAGTTGGCTTTGTAAAGGCCGCTGGTAATTATGCAGCACAATTTTATCCTACAAGTTTAGCACAACAAAAAGGGTTTCAGCAAATTATATGGACTGATGCTTCTACACACAAGAATTTAGAGGAAGCAGGTACCATGAATATCTTTTTTAGAATTAATGACAAACTTATAACTGCACCTAACAATGATAGAATCTTAGATGGTGTAACACGTAAAAGTGTAATTCAGCTTGCTGCGGATTTAAATATTGATTGTGAGGTAAGACCAGTTAGTGTTCACGAAATTAAAACTGCGGCAAAAGAAGGTGATCTAAAAGAAATATTTGGAGCTGGTACTGCCGCTGTAATCAGCCCAGTGTCTGCTTTTGGCCATGCTGATGATGTTTTTGACCTACCACAACTCGACAACTCTTATGCGATGTTGTTTAAAGAAAAATTAATGCACATACAGCATAATTTAGCTGAAGACAAACATGGCTGGAGGTATGAGGTAAAATAATATTTAGCGTTTATTCATTTCAATTAAAAAGCAGCTTATCGCTGCTTTTTTTTATGATTCCAGAATCTCTTTTATGTGTGGTTTAAAATAAGTTGGGCCTTTTAAAACTTTACCATCATCTCTATATATTGGTTCTCCATCCTCACCTAATTTGCTCATATTACTGCGCTGAATTTCTTCAAAAACTTCTTCAATTTTATATTGTAAACCGTGTTCTATAATTGTTCCGCAAAGTATATATAGCATATCACCTAAGGCATCTGCAACTTCTACTAAGTCATTGTCGTTCGCAGCCTCTAAATACTCTTCATTCTCTTCGCGCATAAGTTTATACCGTAGCATATTTTTTTCCATTCCTAAATCGGCTTTAGGTGTTTCTCTGTGACCGATCTTGAATGCCTTATGAAATTCCTTTACAGCGTTAATTTTGTCTTGCATAGTTTTTAGTTTATTAGTGGCTCAATTCTTATTTTTGCATAAAAGTAAACTAATGTTTAGTACAGGTCAATTGATTTTCGGAATATTATTTTTCATTGCTTTTGCTGTAATTATTGGCTTTCAGTATCGTAAGGATTTAAATTTACACAAACGCTACTATAAAGGTACTATCTGGGTTCTCATTGCTTTTATTGGTTTTATTGCTATGATCGCTACGGTTAAGTTTATTTTTATGTAATTTTTGCCATTACTTTTTTTTTAAAAAAATTCTTTTAATAAAAAAAGCAGCCAAATAATAGGCTGCTTTTAAATTAATAAAATTCTTTATTTAGTTAACTTCTGGAAGATTATTATACTTATTACTATATTCTAACATTTGCTCTGAAAAACTATTAGGCTGATCAATCTTAAAGGCTGTGATATTTCCATCGCCATCGATTGCAGGTACAATAACCGGATTCACAAATCCGCTATATGGTGCTGATG
>JABDKL010000039.1 GCA_013002225.1 Winogradskyella sp. | reverse complement strand
GCTACTTTTATGGATTTTACCGTGCCACAAAACGGAGACACACGTTTTATGTATGTTTTACCATTAGATAAATCAACAGCACTGTTTGAGTACACCTTATTCTCTAAAGAATTTTTGCCACCTAAAGCATACGAGGATGCCATAATTAATTACTTAGAACAAAAAGGAATTAAAGATTATGAAATCATAGAAAAGGAGAAAGGTGCCATACCTATGACTTCCTTTAAATTCTCTAAACTAAACTCTAAACACATTTTAAATATCGGAACGGCTGGTGGTTGGACAAAAGCGAGTACAGGCTACACATTTAATAACACATCGAAAAAAACGAAAGACCTCACCAGATTTCTAAAACTCGAAGATGATTTATCCAAATTTCATAAAAAATCAAAATTCTGGTTCTACGACTTAATATTTTTAGATGTATTAGCAAATCATAATGGGGAAGGAGCTGCCCTGTTTTCTTCAATGTTTAAAAAATCAGATGTAAAAACTATTTTTAAGTTTTTAGATGAAGAATCTACAATTATACAAGATTTAAAAATTATTTTATCTGTGCCATCTAGACGGTTTGTTCAGGCTTTTTTAAAAAGATTGTTTTAATTTTCGGTGTATACTTGTCCACGATGTGGTTTAAGCGCATCTCGAATAGGTTTCATTTTAGATTCATCGACTACTAAAAATGCTAGGCTATGCATATCATTTAATGTTTCAACGCCAGTGATAGATATATCAAATTGATTTACAGCAATATACTCTTTTAGATGAATGAGATGATGTTCGGCAGTTTTTAAACTTGCTGGCCCTCGAAAATCCCAGATAAGTTTTAATTTACGCATTGGCAATAGAAACGCCGTTTTCTACAAAATTCCTAAAGTTTTCCATATACCTTTTTGATTGTTTTTTAAAGGTATAAGGCATAAACAATGTCATTAATCGCATAAAGAAATTGGTCGGCAGATACTCGCATTCCGAAACCCATTCTGTTACACCATCATTTGTGCTTTTAAAATAATTTTCTTGAATATTATACATGCCTTTTGTATTATAGGTAGCATGAAACTCATGCGGGAAATTGCGTTTGGTAATTATCTCATCGAGTTCTATTTTCTTATTCCCAAAATCGTAAACAAGTCGCATCCTTGCACCAAAATGGCCTGGTGTTCCTGATATGTGTTCACTTCTAATTAAACCTTCCTGCCAATGTTTTAAATTGTCAACAGAATCTAACTTTTTAATCACAAAATCCAGAGGTTTTTTTATGGTTACCTTAGTTCTAATTTTCATGCTATAAGGGAATTTTTATAAATGTATAGAAAGGGTAATGATTCTATTAATTTTTTCGATGTGTGTGCTGTTTTCATTGTTAAAATTAAAACCTTAATAATACTTCTATGATTTTAAAATAGATTTATAGGTAGGTACGTTAATAGAAAATAATTCTACTTGGTAAATAGGGGATTTGTGTTATTTTTGCTCAATTTGGTTATTGTATTTATTAATTGAAGTGTTACAAAAGAATCTTGTATTATGAGAATAAGTTTTAAGACCTTTCTAATTGTATTATTTGTAGTTAATGTTTCATTTTCTCAAAATGAAGACAACGTACTTTTAACCGTAGATGGTACACCCATCGATACCTCTGAATTTCTGAGAGTTTATAACAAAAATCTGGATTTAGTTAAGGATGAAAATCAAAAAGACATAGACGGTTATTTAAAACTCTTTATAGATTACCAGTTAAAATTAAACGAAGCTAAACGACTAAAATTAGACGAAGATCCTAAGTATCAAAGGGAGTTTTTAAGTTATAAAAAGCAACTCACTAGGAATTACCTCTCAGAAAATAAAGTAACAGATGCCTTAGTGAAGGAAGCGTATGAGAGAAGTAAGTTAGATATAAAAGCGTCTCACATATTAGTCAGGATAGAGGAATCCTCAAAGGATACGTTGGAGGCTTTTAACAAGTTACTCGCCTTAAAAGAACGCGTGCAAAGCGAAGGTTTTGAAAATGTCAAAGCAGATGTCCACGATGGTAAGACTATTTTTTTGGAGGATCTGGGATACTTTTCGGCATTTAAAATGGTTTATGATTTTGAATCAGTAGCTTTTAAAACAGCTGTAGGTGAAATGTCCGATCCATTTAGAACTCAATTTGGCTATCATGTGGTAAAAGTTGAGGATAAAAGACCGTCGCGCGGTACAATTACTGCAGCTCATATTATGGTTGGACTTAACCAAAAAGATAGTTTAGTAGATCCTGAAAAGCGTATAAATGATATCTATAAGAGATTACAGCAAGGAGAAGATTTTGAATCGTTGGCAAAACAATTTTCCGATGATAAAAGTTCTGCCAAAAATGGCGGTAAACTTACCGCATTTAAAAGTGGGCAACTCAGTTCTGTAATTTTTGAGGACAAAGCATTTAGTTTAAAAGAAGATGGTCAGGTAACGATGCCTTTTAAATCTGAATATGGTTGGCATATCGTTAAAAGATTAGACTTAACTGAAATAGAATCTTTTGAAAACTTAAAACCAGAGATAGAAAGTAGAGTTAAACGAGACACTAGATCCAAGCTCATTAATACGGCAATGGTTGAACAGTTAAAAAAACGTTACGATATAACTTACAATGATTCTGCAATTCCACATTTCGAAACCATTATAAGCAACCAGTTCTTTTCACGTTCCTGGAAGTTACCAGAAGAACTAGACAAAGACGAAATGTTGTTTAAGATTAATGATAAAGTTTATACCTATTATGACTTTGGACGCCATTTAATGGCAGCTCAAAGGCAATATGCTGGTAAAGTAACTTCTATAAATAATGTTGTGGAAAAAGAATTTAATGCCTTCTTTGATAAAACCATCCTAAATTATAGAAAGGAGAATTTGGAATTAGAAAATACAGACTTTGCGAATATTTTAAAAGAATATAGAGATGGGCTGTTGCTTTTTGAACTAATGGAAAGAGAAATTTGGAACAAGGCTTCCAAAGATTCTTTAGGATTAGAGAATTATTATAATAGTAATAGATCCAAATACCAATGGCCAGATAGAGTCGATGTGGTCATGGCATCAACAGCAGATAAATTTAAAGCCAAACAAGTGCTTAAAATGATGAAGAAGGGACTGAGTGAAGAAAAAATAAATACAACACTTAATACTGAGGCCGAGCAGAATGTGATTTTTACAAAGGGTGCATTTAATATATCAGATAGTAGGTTGCCAAATAATTTAGAGTTAAAATTAGGATTGTCTGGTATTTACGAGCATAACGATGCATATCATGTAATTGATGTAAAATCGGTTCTACCAGCAGGACAGAAATCCTTAGAAGAGGCGAGAGGTAGCGTAATTAACGATTTTCAAACGGAAATTGAAGATAACTGGATGGAAGACCTAAGAGATCGAATGGAAGTAGAGATTAACGAGGAAGCACTAAGAGCCTTAAAGGCAAAGATAAATAAGCAATAAAATCTTTTGAATTTTAGAATATATATTATTAGTTGTTGTTTGTTATTGACTAGTTGTGAATTTTTTACAACAACAGATACTCGTACGCCAATTGCAAGAGTAAACAGCACTTATTTATACGAAGAGGATTTGAAGGATGTATTGCCAGAGGGCGCTTCAAAACAAGATAGTACACTTATAGTAAATGCTTTTATAAATCGTTGGGCACAGCAATTATTGCTGATGGAAGGGGCCAACATTAATTTAAGTGAATCAAAACAAAATGAGTTTTCAAAATTAGTTGAGCAATATAAAATAGATTTATATACTAATGCTTATTTAGAAGGATTGGTGAAAAAGAATATTGATACTACTGTTTCTGCAAATGTGGCCCAAGAGTTCTACGAGGCTAATAAGGAGTCTTTCAAACTTAATGATGATTTATTGCAGCTACGCTATATTAGTTTGCCACTAAATCCAATAGGTCTAGATACAATTAGAAACCGGTTTAAACGTTTTAATGAAAAAGATAGAGCCTATTTAGATTCTATATCAGTTCAGTTCAAATCTTACTCATTAAATGACTCGTTATGGGTAAAGTACAGTCTTGCCGCAGAGAAAATACCTGTTGTAAATTCTGAGAATAAATATCAACTGTTAAAAAAATCTAATTATTTACAGCTCAAAGATTCATTAAACCTATATTTGATGCACGTTAATGACATAAGATCTTCTAACGATTATGCACCGTTGGATTATGTAAAAAACTCAATAAAACAAATCGTTGTAAATAAGAGAAAATTAGAGCTTATTAAGCAATTAGAAAATGATATCACTAAAGATGCTATTAAAAACAATCAATTTGAAATATATAACTAAGGCAGTACTCATTGCCTGCATTTTTGCCTTTAACATAGGTAATGCTCAAGAAATTATTGACGACACTCCCGTAGAATCTCTAAAGAAAAAAGATACACTTCTTGCAGGTGACAAAATAAAAGCAGAAGGTGTTGCCGCAGTTGTGGGTGATTTTATAATTCTAGAATCAGATTTAGATCGAGAAATTGCACAACTAGAAGCGCAAGGTGCCGATTTACAAGGTATAACCCGTTGCGAACTATTTGGTAGTTTATTGGAAAGTAAACTTTATGCGCATCAAGCTATTCAGGATAGTGTAATAGTTAATGAACTTTACATCCAGTCCTTAGTAGATCAGCAAATCGACGGTATATTAGCTCAAACTAATGGTGATATGGAAGGCTTATTGAATTTTTATAAAAAAGATTCAGAAGAGGCCTTAAGAGATCAAATGTATGAGATCAATAAAAACGGCTACTTAACTCAAGAAATGCGTGCTAAAGTAGTAGCGGAAATAGAAGTAACACCAGAAGAGGTAAGAACATTTTTTAATGCTATACCAGAAGAGGAGCGACCTACATTTGGTACAGAGTTAAAGTTAGCACAGATCGTTGTAATTCCTGAGGTTACTGAGCAAGCGAAACAAGAGGTTATAGATAAGCTTAACAGTTATAAAAAAGATGTCGAAGAAAATGGCGCTAGTTTTACAACAAAAGCATTATTTTATTCCGATGACGGTTCTAAAAACAACGGAGGTAAATTGCCAACAATGAACAGAAAACAACCGCGAATGGTTAAGGAATTTAGAGATGTTGTTTTTAATATGCAAGAAGGAGAGATCTCAGATCCGTTTGAAACTGATTTTGGTTTTCATATTGTATTGTTAGAAAAAATAAGAGGTCAGGAATATGATGTAAGACACATTCTGTTACGTCCAGAAATTACACAAGAGTCCCTGCAAAAGGCCAAAGAAGAGCTAGAAGAAGTTCGGGAAAAAATAATAGACGGCTCTATTTCGTTTGCCGAGGCAGCAAGAGAGTTTAGTGATGAAAAGGAAACAAAGTTTGAAGGTGGGCAAATGACCAACCCTGTAACTCAAGATTTTAATTTTGAATTAACCAAAATGGAGCCAGAACTGTATGCGCAAATCCAGGATCTGGAAGATGGCGAAATAAGTGAAGTGCTTCAAGATGAAGACCGAATTAATAGAATTAAATTCAAGATCCTAACGGTTACTGATAGAATAAATGATCATAAAGCTGATTTTTCCAGAGATTATTTAAAAATTAAAGAATTAGCATTACAAGATAAACAGATTGAAGCAATTGCGAAATGGCAAAAGGAAACCATTGCTAAGACTTATATTAAGATAAATGGTGAATATAAAAACTGCGATTTTCAAAATAACTGGCTAAAGAAGCAATAATTATGTCTGATGTTGCAGTAATAGAGAATTTTGTACAAAAGTATAAGGCTTTAAAGCAAGAGATAGCTAAGGTTATCATAGGTCAGGATGAGGTTGTAGATCAAATACTAATATCCATTTTTTCTGGAGGACACGCTTTACTTATAGGTGTACCAGGATTAGCTAAAACCCTAATGGTAAATACCATAGCGCAAGCACTTGGTTTGGACTTCAAACGAATTCAGTTTACGCCAGACCTTATGCCTAGTGATATTCTAGGAAGTGAAATTTTAGATGAGAATCGCCAGTTTAAATTTATCAAAGGTCCGATATTCGCAAATATTATTTTAGCAGATGAGATTAATAGAACACCGCCTAAAACTCAGGCAGCTCTTTTAGAAGCAATGCAAGAACGCGTAGTCACAGTTGCTGGCCATCGTTACAAATTAAACTTACCTTATTTTGTTTTAGCAACACAAAATCCAATCGAGCAAGAAGGAACCTATCCATTACCAGAAGCTCAACTAGACCGCTTCATGTTTGCTATAAACCTAGAATACCCTACATTCACTGAAGAAGTAGAAGTTGTCAAATCTACAACAACAGATAGTTCTGTTACTGTAAACCCCTTATTTACAGCTCAGGAGATAATTGATTTTCAATCAGCAATTAGAAGAATTCCTGTTGTAGACAATGTCGTAGAATACGCTGTAAATTTGGTCTCTAAAACAAGACCGAAAGCGAGTACCGCTGCTAAATTAGTTAAGGAATATGTAGATTGGGGAGCTGGACCTAGGGCGTCTCAAAACCTTATTCTTGCAGCGAAAACACATGCGGCAACTCATGGTAAATTTTCACCGGATATTGAAAATATTCAAGCCGTTGCAACTGGTATTCTAAGACACCGAATTATAAAAAATTATAAGGCAGAAGCCGAAGGCATTTCAAACGAAAAGATTATTGAGAGTCTATTTTAGGATATATCTTATTAATTATATAATTTGAGACATTGATAAAGATTCAATGAAACTAAATTATGAGAAAAGAATATTTGGCTTAGATCTTTTGAGGGCTATCGCTATAATTCTCGTAATTGTATCTCACGTTATTTGGATTATTCCGCCCATAACTAATACATCTATTAATAGTTTAGTGAGTCTATCTGGCTACTTAGGTGTAGAAATATTCTTTGTATTAAGTGGGTTTCTAATAGGTCGGATATTATTTAGACTTTACACGTCTGCCCAATTTAGTTTAAAAGATGTAGGTTATTTTTTAACGCGCCGATGGTTTAGAACCTTACCCAATTATTATCTTATTCTCATTGTAAATATTTTAGTTGCGCTACTATTACAAAAGGCTTTACCCATAAATTTAGGACACTATCTATTATTTATTCAAAACTTCGCCTGGAGTATGCCTCCATTTTTTGGTGAATCATGGAGTCTGAGCATCGAAGAATTTGCCTATATTCTAGGACCCTTTTTATTGTTTCTAGTGTTAAAGTTTAAGACTGCTATTTCTAGAAGTTGGGCGTTCTTAGGGGTTACTTTATTTGTGATTTTAAGTTTTTTGTTGACGAAAATTTACTTTTATCAATCTTCCAGCATAAGTAGTATGGTAGATTGGAACATACAATTAAAGGCGGTTGTTATTTACAGAATAGATGCTATATTTTATGGTGTGCTAACGAGTTATATTTATTCGAAATTTCAGGTAAACTGGATAAGATTTAAGTATTATAGTCTGTTATTAGGTGCCTTAATAATTGTTGGATTAAATATTGCCATTCCTAAGTTAAATCTTTTTATTGATGTAAATCCTTTATTTTGGGTGGTGTTCTATTTACCAATTAACTCCATAGCTATTGGTTTAACGCTGCCTTATTTTTCAACCCTCCATTTTGCTCCAAGGTGGATTTTAAAAACTATAACAGCGATAAGTGTTTTATCCTATGCCATGTATTTAGTTCATTTTTCGATCGTAGTCCAGCTCATTAACTATTTTCAAACTCAAGATCTAGTGCAGCTCCCGAAAAGTTTTTATGTAGCTGCTTATATAGGATTAACCATTTTTATGTCTTACTTATTATATAAATATTATGAGCGTCCTATAACAAAGTTAAGGGATAGGCCTGAAATTAAGAATTATTTTAAATAACGACTTGTTGTTAAAATCCATAGTAATTGATTTAAAAGGGTAAAAAAATTTCAAGGTCAGATGTAATATTAATAAATTTTCCATATAATTTTTAGTATTTTAACAATACCAAATTCCTTTTAAATACCCTTTATAATTTGTACTTTTGTGCTTCCTAAAAATAAATTATCAACCTTTTAAATAGACTATATGGCATTTGACATTGACATGATAAAAAAGGTTTATGCTAACATGACAGAGCGCGTAGATGCTGCTAGAGAAATTGTTGGTAAACCTTTAACCCTTTCTGAAAAAATATTATACTCACATCTTTGGGAAGGAAAACCAACTCAAAAATTTACACGAGGTAAAGATTATGTGGATTTTGCCCCAGACCGAGTAGCGTGTCAAGATGCTACAGCACAAATGGCTTTATTGCAATTTATGCAAGCTGGTAAGCCAAAGGTTGCTGTGCCAACAACGGTTCATTGCGATCACCTTATACAAGCTAAAGACGGTGCTGCCAATGACTTAAAGCAAGCCAATAGTACGAGTAGTGAAGTATTTAATTTTTTAGAATCTGTTTCTAATAAATATGGAATTGGATTTTGGAAACCAGGTGCAGGAATTATTCATCAAGTTGTTTTAGAAAATTATGCGTTTCCTGGTGGAATGATGATTGGTACTGACTCGCATACAGTTAATGCAGGTGGATTAGGTATGGTTGCCATTGGAGTAGGAGGAGCAGATGCAGTAGATGTAATGGCAGGTATGGCGTGGGAATTAAAATTTCCTAAGCTTATAGGTGTTAGATTAACAGGGAAACTTTCTGGTTGGACCGCTCCAAAAGATGTAATTCTTAAAGTTGCAGAAATTTTAACGGTAAAAGGTGGAACAGGTGCCATTGTAGAATATTTTGGCCCTGGCGCGACATCAATGTCATGCACAGGAAAAGGAACTATTTGTAATATGGGTGCTGAAATAGGTGCTACAACCTCTACATTTGGTTACGATGACTCTATGGAGCGTTATCTTAAAGCTACTGATAGAGAAGATGTTGCTGCTGAAGCAAACAAAATTCGAGAATATCTAACTGCAGATGAGGAGGTTTATGCAAACCCGGATCAATATTTCGATCAGGTGATAGAGATCAACCTCTCTGAACTAGGACCATTGTTAAATGGACCTTTCACACCAGATTTATCGACACCTGTAGGAAAAGAGATGACTACAAAAGCAAAGGACAATGACTGGCCAATGCAAGTAGAATGGGGCTTAATTGGTTCATGTACAAATTCATCTTATGAAGATTTATCGAGAGCGTCGTCTATTGCACAACAAGCATTGGATAAAGGTTTAAAAACTAAAGCTGAATTTGGAATCAATCCAGGGTCAGAACAAGTGAGATACACAGCCGCTCGCGACGGTATATTACAGGTTTTTGAAAAACTTGATGCTAAAATATTTACAAATGCTTGTGGACCATGTATTGGGCAATGGGCGAGATATAACGATCCAAAGAATGCACCAAAAAATAGCATTGTTCATTCATTTAATAGAAATTTTGCTAAGCGTGCAGATGGTAACCCAAATACGCACGCATTTGTTGCATCACCAGAAATAACAGCAGCTATTGCAATTGCAGGTCGTTTAGATTTTAATCCGCTTACAGATACCTTAATCAATGAAAATGGAGAAGAGGTAATGCTGGATGAACCAACAGGATGGGAATTACCACCAAAAGGTTTTGCTGTGGAAGAAAATGGATATTTAGCACCTGTAGCAGATGGAAGTGATGTTGAAATAACAGTTAATGAAGATTCTGAAAGGCTACAATTACTAGAGCCTTTTACTCCAATTGGAGATACAATTACAGGCGCTAAACTTTTAATTAAAGCATTTGGGAAATGTACTACTGATCATATTTCTATGGCTGGTCCATGGCTACGTTTCAGAGGACATTTAGATAATATAGCAAACAATACACTAATTGGTGCTGTAAATGCTTTTGGTAAGAAAACTAATTTTGTAAAAAACCAGTTAACAGGTGAGTTTGGTGGCGTTCCAGATACGGCCAGAGCTTACAAAGAAGCGGGTATAAAATCTATTGTAGTCGGAGACCACAATTATGGAGAAGGTTCATCTAGAGAGCATGCAGCAATGCAGCCACGACATTTAGGTGTTGCAGCAGTTATCGTTAAATCATTTGCGCGTATTCACGAAACAAACCTTAAAAAACAAGGCATGTTGGGATTAACATTTGCAAATGAGAACGATTATGATTTAATACAAGAAGATGATACATTTAACTTTATAGATCTAAACGAATTTGCTCCAGATAAACAACTACATGTAGAAGTAGTTCATAAAGATGGTAGCTCGGATACTATAGCGTTAAATCACACGTATAATAAGGCTCAAATTGAATGGTATAATGAAGGATCTGCTTTAAATCTTATTAAGAAGCAAAACGCTTAATTAATATCATTACAAGCTTAAACTCTAAAAACTCCTGGTACTTTAACCGGGAGTTTTTTTATGTCTGCCAAACGCAAATATCAGTTGGCCTTAGTTTTGCTAAATAAGGATTTAATGATTCGGGCACTATTAATTAATACTTGTATTTTAGAATAAAATTTTAAGAACTACAGGTTTCTGTAGTTTCATAATCTAATAATGAATTTATCCCATGACAAAGCATCTTAAAAAGCGAAATATCATTTTCTTAGTAATAATCATCTTATTATTAATACCGAAGTCAAGACAGGCAATTCAAATTGTTTTGCATAAGGGAATAGCACTTGTTAATCCAATAAGTGAAGTGTCTAAAAATGAACGAATAAAACTGGAAAATTTTGATTGGGTGCTTTTAAAAGAAAATGGAGTCCCATATAATTTTAATGAGGCTAAAGGAAAAGTTATATTAATTAATTTTTGGGCAACTTGGTGTCCACCCTGTATTGCAGAGATGTCAAGTCTTCAAAAGCTTTACGATAAGTTTGGAAATAAGATTGAGTTTTTATTTGTCACTAACGAACCGTCTGAAATCGTGCAAAATTTTAAAGCAAAAAAAATGTATGACTTTCCTGTTTATATAAGGCAGTCTGATATTCCAAAAGAATTTATTACCAGATCAATTCCGCGTACTATAATCATAAATAAAAGCGGTGAAATAGTTATTGATAAGTCAGGAGCTGTTAATTGGAATAGTGATAAAGTGATTAGCCAGTTGAACCAATTACTTAAAGAGTAGTCTATTTAAAATACTTAAGCGGGACTATAAGCATCCCAAAATTTTCTCCCTTGTTCTTTCCGAGGTGCTTATGATGTATTTTATGAGCACGACGTACGCCTCTTGCATATTTATTGTCAATATTTCGAAACCATTTAAAGCGCTGGTGAATAAATATATCATGTACAATAAAATAGGCTATTCCATAAAGTAGTATACCCAATCCAATTGGTAGCGTATACCATATCCCTTCATAATTCCACAAGTAAAAACATATAATACTTACAAAAGCATAAAATATAAAAAAGGCATCGTTACGCTCAAACCAACTATTATGGTCTTTATGATGATGGTCTTTGTGCAAACTCCATAAAAACCCATGCATTATATACTTGTGGGTAAACCATGCGTTAAATTCCATGATAAAGAAAGTTCCAAGAAGAATTAATATCCAATAAACGGTTTGCATAATGGTACTGATATAATTTAAAGTAAATTTAGTTGATATTTCACGTAGCTTCTGGTGAGTAATTCTATTTTTCTATAATTAGGCACTCTAATCCTTGCAGATTTAATTTTGAGAGCAGGCGTTTTTTTGAGTTTTTGTAATAACTTACTGTAGTATCGATAAGCCATAAATACTCCAAACTTTGCCTCTAAAGGCAAGCGCTTAATACCTGCCAGTCCCTTTGTGAAATCAGCTTCAATGTCTCTGATTATAGCTTGTTTAGAAATCTCATCGAGCTTATTTAGATCTGTGTCTGGGAAATAGGTTCTATTTAAGCCTTCAAAATCTGCTTTTAAATCTCTCAAAAAATTCACTTTTTGAAAAGCGGAACCAAGACTCATAGCAGATTCCTTAAGGTCGTCATATTTTTTGTTATCCCCTTTAACAAATACCTTTAAACACATTAAGCCAACAACATCTGCAGATCCATAAATATAATCTCTATACTCCTGATCGGTCAAATAGTCTTTTTTATGTAGATCTAAACGCATGCTACTCATAAAAGCATCAACGAGATGCTTATCTATGCCATACTTATGAAAAGTATCCTGAAATGAATTTAGAATTGGGTTAAGACTTATTTTGTCATTTATTGCGTTTTCTAAATCATCTTCAAAGTGCTTAAATAATTTTTCTTTATCGTAGTCGTGAAAAGAATCTACAATCTCATCCGCAAAACGAACAAACCCATATATATTATAAATGTCTTGTCTAATACAGTCAGACAGCATTTTTGTGGCCATAGAGAATGAGGTGCTATACGTATTTGTAACTAGCTTGCTACATGCTTTAGAGACGTTATCGAATAAAATTTTCATAGTATAAACGTATTTCTGTATTTAGACTTCATTTTTTTGAATGAGCTCCGCCACTAATTTCCCTGAGATTAAAGAAGGAGGAACACCTGGACCAGGAACCGTTAACTGCCCAGTGAAATACAAACCTTCGACCTTTTTGCTTTTTAAATTAGGTCTCAGAAAAGCAGTTTGCTTAAGTGTATTTGCCATGCCATATGCGTTTCCTTTGTATGAGTTATACTCACTTATAAAGTCATTGATGCAAAAAGATTCTTTAAAAAGAATATGATCTTGAACTTTCTGACTTGTTAATTTTTCAAAACGATTAATAATTATGTCAAAATATTGTTGCCTTAAATCTGTAGTGTCTTCCAATCCTGGAGCAATAGGAATTAGGAAAAAACCTGTTTCACATCCTTGTGGCGCCATACTTTGATCAGTTACTGATGGAAAGTTAACATAAAATAATGGATTTTCTGGCCATTTCGGATCATCATAAATTTCTTTTGCATGATTTTCGAAGTCAGTGTCAAAAAATAAATTATGATGTTCTATATGTTCAAGTTTTTTATCAAACCCAACATAGAATAGTAAAGAGGACGGTGCAAATGTCCTTTTGCTCCAATAATTCTCGGAGTATTGTCTGTATTGTTTGTCCACTAAAGTTTCTGTGTGATGATAATCTGCACCACTTAATACAAGATCTGAAAACATTGTTTTACCGTTGACTTTTATACCTTTAACTTTTTTGTTTTCTACAATAATTTTTTCAACATTACATTCAGTATTAATGATTACACCTAAACTTAAAGCCAGTGTTTTCATAGCTTTTATGATTTCGTACATACCACCTTTTGGATGCCACGTACCTAGTCCAAAATCAGCGAAATTCATAAAACTGTAAAATGATGGGGTTTGACT
>JABDKL010000029.1 GCA_013002225.1 Winogradskyella sp. | reverse complement strand
CCATAGATCCATATCTCTTTTGTTAGGTCTTTATTAAAGGTTTTATCTACTATAACCTCTGCCTTTTCTCCATCTATTATCCTGGAAATCTTAACATTAGTTTCATCATCCCCTGTTCTTGTTACCTCTATATAATCATCCTTATCTGTACCTGTTAAAACCACCAATTCATTTAAAAAGTTATAATAACGTTCTGCAATATCTAAGAGGTTAGAACGTCGCCCTTTTAATTTTGCTTTAATATCTGCAAGTGTCTCATCCTGTACCTCTTCTGGTACTTTACTGAATGCTTTCTCTATAACTTCATCTGTGACATTTTCCTGAAGGAATTTTGCATGTTCTAACCATTTATCTTTAGTAGCCTGCTGTACTAAAACACGATCTAATTTAACACCAGCAGCATTCATCCATTCTATATCCTCTAACTTTTCATCGTAAACTTGTAGCTGCTTAGTTGATCCGGAAATAACCTTCATGATATCTAAAAGAGCACCATCAAAATTTGAGAATACTTGGTCTCTATCCCGAGGTATTGGCCGATACCATTTATCGCCGTTTTCTTGATTAAATTGTGCCCATCTCCACTGATCCTGATGTCTGTCCCAATCGCCAATAAGCATATCAAATAATCGTGCTCTCACATAAGCATTTTCGTCAATTTTATATTTTTCGTCCTTTCGGATTTTTTCTATGATATCGTGTGTACTTTCTATATCATCTGCATAGCCAAAATTTCTGTCGTCCGTATAATTATCCTCTGGACGTTCTTCTATCATATACAACTCATTACCATAATCCTTATTAAATTTCCCCAGGTGTTTGTGTTTTGGTATATAATAAATTTTAGGATTTGTATGATATATTTTAGCTGCATCAGAGAGGTCCGGCACTACCATAAAGGCATAAGGATGTGCTGCTGTATAAAAATCCTGAATAAGGCGTTCTATAGCCGTTTTCTCAAATTCATCTTCAATATATTTATCCTTGAACAAAACTTTTTGCAGGTATTGAGTCGCACTTTTTCTTAGCGCTCTCATGTTTAATTCCCTCCCATCTTTAGTTTTTAATCTCAAGGATTTAGTTTGATGCCCTCCACCTGCTCTTACAACTTCTAAACCACCATAGAGCGTATCGAGCGTTGCAACTTTTGCAGTAATATCAGTGCTATAGAGTTCTCTATAACGCTCTCCCCAAATGGCCTCAAAAAATTCAGACTTGTCCGTTTCGTCTTTGCTGTAAACAGAAGTTGTAACTTCTTGTGGAAATGTGTTGGGCAAATCTGATACGTCATAGTTCTCTAATGGCTCAAATATCATCTTAGAAAATAATTGTTTTGGTTCGCCATTTTCTTCTCCATAAATTGTCACCCAACTACTACCATCCTTAAAGACTGTAAGTTCTGCAAACCCTTGTTTTCCATAAGAAAACAATCCATTATTACCTAATGTAGCATAAGATTCCTTTGCTCCTGAACCCGATACAATTTGTTTAATTCTTTCCGTTTCAATGTATTGCAAGGTATGCTCATGACCAGATACAAAGACTAAGTTTTTAGTATCATATGCAATAGTTTCGATACGTTTCATTAAGTTATTATAGCGTTCGTTATAGCGATCTTGTATAGACACACCACCCTGTGTTCTAATCTGAGTCGCTAAAGAGGCCAAAAACGGTACAGGAATCTTTTTTTGACTAGGAAATAAATGCTTTGATATTGCATATTGCCCACCATGAACACCATTTGTATACATTGGGTGATGCATAGCAAACACAATGGTTTTACCCTGTGCCTTTTTTAATTCACCTTCTAATTCTTCGAAAAAACGCTCCCTCGTTTTTATTTCACATTCGTCATTAATGGTTGGGTTATGGTTCCAGTTCTCTAAATACCATTGAGAGTCAATAGCAATTAACTGTATAGATTCGTTTACATCGATACTCTCTAGAGGGCAACCATTTTCGGGTTGAAATGTATTTTTACCTAAGGCATCTTCAATATATTTTTCTTGACGTTTTAAACCTTTTAATCCATTAGAATACCAATCGTGATTTCCGGGAATAAACAATACTTCACCTTTAAAATTTTTGACTGAGTTTATCTGTGCATCCAAAGCATTTTCTGCTTGTGCTCTACCCTTGGCATCTTTCTCAGGTAGTCCATCGGGATAGATATTATCTCCTAAAAAAATGGTATAATCACCTTCTGTATTTTTGTTCGCGATGTGGTTATTAAACGCAGTTAGCGCATTTGACATCTCACCCTGAGGAGATAAACCAGCGTCACCAATCAGATAAAAAGTTGTATTGATCTCTTTATTGGGTAATTGATTGGTTTTATCTGCTTCGTTAAGGTACTGTGCTTTAAATGTAGCGCACGAGGTTACTGTAAAACAACTCGCTATAACCAGATATTTGAATAACTTCATGAAATTTAGTTTTGACAAACATCAAAGTTAGTTGGATTTATCGAAATTAAATAGCGTATATTCTTATAATAGTAACTCTATTAAGTAAAATTAGAATCCAAATCCGAGTTTAAATGCTAATCTCAAACCATCATCACTGTTAAAGGCTGAGATATTAGCAGTCATCATTTCGGCCATTGTTACAAACAATCCTCCTCCAAAGGAATTATTCCAACGGTCCGAATTGTCATTTTCTAACCATACACGACCATAATCTACACCACCATACACGCCAATATGTATAGGAAGAAGTCCTGTTTTTAGACTTCCAAAATTCCATCTAACATCTGTAGATTGAGAAAAGGCATTTTTACCTGTAAAACGCTGAAAACGATAGCCTCTTAATCCGCTATCTGCACCTAGATTTGCTCCCTGATAAAATTCAAAATTGTTGCCTAAATTAAAGTGTCCGCGAAAAACAGTTGCTAAAACCAGTTGACCGCTTTGCACCAATTTGTAGTCGAAGCCTAATTCCGGGATTATATAACCAAATCCATTGCTTGTGTCGACATTATTTTTATAACCAAATTGCAAGGCTGTTTGAAATCCTAGGGTAGGAAAAGCTTCATTATCCTTATTAGTAAACTGATAATGGGCATCTACACCATAAAAATCTTGTTTTGTAAATACTGGATTACTAGGTGGTAAAGTTGATATAAAACGACCTTGAGTCCTTTCTACTTCATTACTTTCGTAACTCACACCCATTATAAAACTAGCACCTTCTTGTCCTCTCCAAATTAATTTAGGCATAACCTTTATCGATCTTATCTTAACTCTGTTATAGTCAAGGTCTACATCCAATCCATCATTTTCATCGGCTTCTGGGTTGGGTGTCTCATTGCCAAACCCAAAAAAGTTTACGGCGTAATTGGGACTATTAAACTGAACATCTATGCCAAAATTGATGTTAGGAAAGAGGTTTGAAAATTCACCACTATACCCAATTTCAAATCCATTGGTAGCAAAATAATAACCTGCAGAAAAGTGGTGTTGATTGGTAAAAATAGGGTTGCGCTCAAAGCCGTAACTTGTTAAGATTAAATTTGCTCCAACCTTAAAACCATCATCTGGATTAGCTCCAATGGCTGGCAAAAATTCTGTTGTATTATTTTTTAACTTTTTGTAATCATAGACGTTGGTTTCATAATCATCCGTAAATTTTTTATTTCCCTTATTTGTAACAATTGTACTTTGTTTAGATTTATAATCATAGAAGGTAATGCGCTTCCCGTTTTGAATATTATACTTGTCATGATTTTGGCCACCTACTAACCTTAGTTTTATATAATTATCACCACTTCCTGCTACATCAAAAATATCATCGTCATCCAATCCGTATACCCAAATCTCCTTGGTTTGTTCTACATTGTAAGTACGCTCATGAAAAATATCCATTTTTTCGCCGTCCTTAATACGATAGGCCGTAACCTTTGTTTGTCCATTTGGCATACGCTTAATATCAAACCAATCGTCTTTATTCGTACCTTTAATTACTGCATATTTATTTATTAATTTAAAATACCGATCAGAAATTTTTTGCAGATTGGATCGACGCGCTTTTAACATTGATTTTATTTCATCGATACCCATACCTCGAACCTCATCCGGTACATTTAAAAATGCTTTCTCTATTACCGCATCCGTTATATTATTTTGAATAAGCTTTACTTGATCGTCCCAAACATCTTTACGCGATTGCATGATTAGTTCCATATCCAATGGATAAGGCTCAATATTAATGCCTTCAACATCTACCAAATCATCTGAATATTTACGAAGTAAACGTGCCGTTGGAACAAGATTTACAGCAGAGCCTAATAAAACCCCGTCCGACATTTTAGAAAAAGCCTGATCTCTATCTCTGGGCATCGGTCTATATATTTTCTGCCCGTTTTCTTTAAATTCAATCCATCGCCATTGGTCTTGATGTCTATCCCAATCTCCAATTAGCATATCAAAAAGTCTTGCTTTAATATAGGCAGCTTCATCCACAATAATATCCTCATCGTTGTGGATTTTTCTCATCATATCAATGGTGCTAATTAGTTTATCTTGATATCCGAAATTAGCTTTATCGCTATGACCTTCGGACGTGTGTTCTTCAATCATATACAGTTCGTCACCAAACTCATCATTATAGCTTCCTAAGTTTTTTTGCTTTGGAATATAAAATAAAACGGGATTTGTGTGGTATACACCTATAGCATCTGCTAAATCACCAACAACGAAAGGTGCATAAGGGTGAGCACCTGTAAAAACATCTAATATTAGAGCTTCTGTTGCAGTGTCGTCGAACTGACCTTCGATATATTGATCTCTAAAAAGTACAGCTTGCAAATATTGTAGGGCTTGCTTTCTTAAGGCTCTCATGACATACTGTGTCCCATTTTTATCTTCTAAACGCAATGACTTAGATTGATTTCCACCACCCTTTCTTACAGGTGTTAAACCACCATACAAGGTATCTAACAGTACATTTCTAACTTTTATATTTGTGCTGTATACATCGCGATAACGTTCTCCCCATAACCATTTGTAAAATCCATTTACAGCCGTTTCATCTTCGGTGTATATTGAAGCAGAAGTAAACTGAGGTAAATCGGAGCCATAATTAATTGCTTCGGGAGTAATATCTTCATTAAAAACTTGTGTTTTAAATATCTCTGAATTGTCTGGCACCGAATAAAACGTCACAAACGATGAGCCATCAGTGTAAACATCTAACTTTGCAAATCCTTTTGTACCATACGCAAACTTACTGTCTCCAACTGCTCTTACTGGTGTTACCTTAGAACCCGTTCCGGAAACAATTTGCCTTAAATTATCCTCTTCAATATATTGAAGACTATTTTCATGTCCAGACACAAAAACTACCTTTTTATTTGCCTGAGATAATGTAACTAAGAGTCGTTTTAATTCTTTGTATAGTGGACTTTGAAGATCCGTTTCTAACAGCCCACTTGTTCTTCTAAATACATTTTTAAAAGTCCCAACAACTG
Source organism: Winogradskyella sp. (assembly GCA_013002225.1). GTDB lineage: Bacteria > Bacteroidota > Bacteroidia > Flavobacteriales > Flavobacteriaceae > Winogradskyella. Next base: position 23,316 of record JABDKL010000029.1, on the reverse strand, counting down.
GAAGGGGTAGCATATGGCTCCCAAAACTATACTGACCACCATAGGGTCCATTTGTATACATTGGATGATGCATTGCTACAATTGTAGTTTTGCCTCTAGATTTTTTTATTAAACCGTTAAACTCGTCTAAAAACTCTTGTCTGGTTTTTATATCACAGTCGTCATTAATGGTTGGATGCTTATTCCAATCGTTAATATACCATTGAGAATCTACAATAATAAGCTCAATGTCCTCTGAAATATGTATATTTTCGATAGGACAGCCATTTTCCGGTAAAAAGGTATTTTTACCAAGTGCATCTTCTATAAATTTTTCCTGATTTTTTAATCGCGATACACCTAATTTCCAATCCCTATGGCCTGGTAAAAAGATAACATCACCTTTAAAATCATTAGTTGCCTCTAATTGCTCATTGAGTCTGTATTTAGCTAATTGATAATTTGGACTGGATTTTTTTGGTAAGCCTTCATCGAATACATTATCGCCCAAAAATATTGCAGTACTATTTTTGGAGGCATTATTTAATTCTTTTCTAAAGGCATTTAACACTTTTAAACTATCCTTAGGACTAAAATTGCCTGCATCGCCAATTAAATAAAAACTATGATTTAGTACTTTATCACTCAGTAACTGATCTTGTTTATTATTTTTTGATTGTTCTTTTAAGGTGGCACAAGCACTGAAAAAAACAGCAATTGATAATAGAAAAATTATCTTTAGAAAAGATTTCATATAGAGGGAAGATTAATTAATAGCACCTCAATATAGTAATTATTAGTGACTTAGCCTCTTACTTTTCCCACAAGCTATCTGCAAAATAGTGTTTGCAGTCTAAAAAATTAGTAGTTAATTTAAAGCTAGAAGCTACTGCAAGTTTTTCAATTTCTTCTAAACTGTATTTTTTTGAAAGTTCTGTCCATATGAGTTCGTTATAGTCGAATGTGATACTTTTATTCAGTGCCTTTAGCTCTACCGTTTGCTTTCTTAAACTCACAATATAGCTATTTACATTACCTGTAATTGGATTATAATGGCAGTAAAAGTCGTAATCGTCAATTTTAAAATCTGCATCTAATTCTCGATTAATTCTCAATAATAAATTGAGGTTAAAACGCTTAGTGATGCCATGATTGTCGAAATAGGCATTTTGGATTACAATCGGATTCTTTTTAATATCAATACCGATTAACAGTTTATCACCCAACTTCATATTACGATTTACGAGACGCAGTAGTTCTTTCGCTTTATCTTCTAAATAATTACCGATGTTTCCGCCCAAAAACAACAATAAACTTGGATATTCACTAACTCTATTGTCTTTTAAAATTTCGAAATAATCACCAACCCTTGGGTGTATTTTTAAATTAGGAAGCCGTTGATTGAGATTTTTCGTTAGCATATCTATTGCCTCCTGTGAGATATCTATAGGAATGTAATGAACATCGATATTATTAGTAACTAAGTACTCTAATAGCTTAAAGGTTTTAAAACCATCGCCCGCACCTAACTCTACAATATTAAACGGCCCTGAAAAATTTAAAGCCTCATAGATTTGCTTTGATTGCATTGAAAGAATTTCGAACTCGGCATCGGTTAAATAATATTCCGGCATGTTCATTATTTCCCGAAATATGCGGCTTCCATTGTCATCATAAAAGTACATTGACGACAAGTATTTGTCTTTGGCCGATAAGCCTTTAAGCACATCTTGTGCAAAAGTATTCTCCATTTATTTAACTAGTCTGATTCCTGAAAAATGCCAACGCATATCAGCATGAAAAAAATTGCGATAGGTTGGTCGTTTTGTATTGTCTGTAGTCGCAATAGACCTTCCTCTCAGCACCATCTGATTGACCATAAATTTACCATTGTACTCTCCTAAGGCGCCCTCTACTTTTTTGTAATTAGGATAAGGTAAATAGGCACTATTTGTCCATTCCCATAATTGCCCATAATTAACTTTTTCAGATGCTACTTCCCACTCAAACTCTGTAGGTAATCGCATTCCTTTCCATTGCGCAAAAGCAAATGCTTCGTAAAAACTAATATGACAAACTGGTAAATTGTTATCTACTGCCTTAAAACCTCTCAAGGTATAGTACATCCACCTTTCATCAACCTTATGCCAGTACATCGGTGCCTCTATTTGATTAGATTGAATAAAATCCCATCCTTCGGCGTGCCACAGATTAAAATCTTGATAACCTCCAGCGTCAATAAATTCTATATATTCTGCATTGTTTACCAGTCTGCTAGAAATTTCAAAATCCTGTAAATATACCTTGTGACAACCTAACTCGTTATCCCAGCAAAACTCGTCTGTTGAGTGGCCAATTTGATAAACGCCTTCTGGCACTGCCAAAAATTCCTGTTTATTTGTTTCTGAGCTTAAATGAATAGATGTATCCAAGGTAGGAAAAGAAGGTTGATGGCCAAAAATATATTTTATATCATAATATAATAATTCCTGGTGTTGCTGCTCGTGCTGTAACCCTATTTTAATTACTTCAGCAATATCCGATGTTATACCTTTTGAAATAAATTCTGAAAGCTGTTTATTAACATAATCTCTATATTCTAAAATTTCGTTTAAGGTTGGTCTTGTCATTAAACCTCTATTTGTTCTTATAACACGTTCTCCTACATTTTCATAATAACTATTAAAATAATAGGCATAATCTTTATGAAAAACAGTATAGAACACATCATATTTAGTTAAAACAAATTGCTCAAAGAACCAGGTCGTATGAGCAAGATGCCACTTTGGTGGCGACACAAACTCAATTGGTTGTATAGAGGTATCTTCTGGTTTTAAGGATTTGCAAATCGCTTCTGTTTTGTGCCTAACCTTTAAAAATTGATCTTTTGCTATGTGATTTTTAGTTAAGGTTTTCAAATTTTATGCGTTTATAATCTGTGTTTCAAAAATGACTTCACTGGCAAGTGTTTTATGTACAGGACAGCGTGAGGCAATTTCCTTTAATCGATCTTTTTGAGCTGCATCTAAGTTACCGACAAATTTTAATTTTTTATTAATATGGTCTAAGTATTTTGGTTTTTCTAACTTAAAATTTAAATCATCACTATGTTTTCTGGAGTGAGAAATATAAACAAAAACCTCTTTTAAATCCCATTTCTTGCGCTCAGCATACATCTTTAGGGTCATTACAGTACAAGCTGCTAATGCAGCATTTAGGTACTCATATGGTGACGGTCCAAAATCGTCACCTCCAATACTTGAAGGTTCGTCTGCTATAAACGTGTGATTTTTAGTTTGGATAGAAGTTGTAAAATTATCTTCAACAATATTTAAATGCCCTACGAGTTGCTCACCTTCTGTACTTAGCATCTCATTTTCAATTACTGGAAAATAGCGCTTTGACCAAGTACCAATTATATTGCCAGCATAACAGCTATCTTGTTCGCTAGACAGCAGATGGTCTGCTTTATCTAAGCTTACAAAACTCTTAGGGTGAAACGCATTTTTATAGAGTTGCTCCGCATTCTCAATACCTACAATTTTATCGAAAGGCGCATGTAAAATCAACAGTGGTTTTCTTAGTTGATTTACAGTATTAAGCAAATCTATATTCTCCAACTCAGATAGAAACTCATTATCAATAACAAAAGGTCTTCCTCCTATATTTACATTTATTGCCTCTGTACTATCACTACCTCTATGACCCTCAAACAAATGCTTTATATGACTAACACTAGCTGGTGCACCTATGGTAGCGACGGCTTTGATATCTTTAAGCTTGGATGCTGCTACAATTGCAGCTGCCCCACCTAATGAATGCCCTACTATGAGACAAGGTGCTTTATAATGATTTTTAATAAAGGCGTGTACGTCTAACAAGTCTTGAACGTTTGCTGAAAAATGACTGTCTGAAAATTCACCTTCGCTCCTTCCCAAACCCGTAAAGTCAAATCTTACAACACCAAAACCACCTTGGGTCAATGCCCTGCTTATATGCTTAACCACATTTAAACTACTACTACAAGTGAAACAGTGTGCAAAAATCGCATAGTAGTTTGGCTCCTGATTTGCGGGCACCTCTAAATGAGCACTTAGTGTAATTCCTTTATGGTTTTTTATTTTAAGCTTTGCAGATTTCATTAGTCTTCTATTTTAACGCCTTTCCAGAATGCCACTCTATTCTTAATACCTTTAGCTAATTCAGATACTGATGGATAGTACCAGGCCGCATCCTTATTTTGTTTCCCGTTAACAGATAAAGTATAATACGATGCGGTTCCTTTCCAAGGACAAACTGTGTGTGTTTCGCTAGGCTTAAAAAATTCCTTTTTTAAACTCTCATGCGGAAAATAATGATTGTTTTCTATCACCACAGTATCCTTACTCTCGGCAAGAATTTGATCATTCCAAATTGCTTTCATATTTAATCATTTTTGTTATTTAAGAACTACAAGATAACATTGAACACCCTACTTTATGTCTGGCCCATTCTGGTCGTTTGGCAAACCACTTTTCGTTTTCTGATTGTTCATTATAAGGATGCTTGAGTAAGTCAAACAACTCGTTTATTAAACTATAATCCTCTTTATTTGCAGCATCAATAGCCACTTGTGCCATATAATTTCTCAACACATATTTTGGATTAACGGCGTTCATTTTTACCTTTCTCTGGTTATCAGTAAGTTGTTCCTTATCTAACCTTTGGCTATAATCATTAAACCAGGATTTCCATTGTCTTGCAATTGAATCTGATATGTCATTTGCTTTATAAAATGCTTCATTTACTATTGTTAATCCATCTTCATTATTTTCCTTTTTTAAGGCCGATAATTTTCTGAAAAATATAGTCATATCTGTTTCAGTCAATAGTAAACATGTCTCCAATTCCTCAATTAATTTTTTATCCTCATCATGAGATTGCTGTAATCCTAATTTCGAACGCATCATGTGTAATGACTTTATATCAAAATTTGTCTTATAATCGTTTAAAATATCTTCAAACGGCTTTGCCTCTTTCACTAAAGGAAATAATGCATTTGCAAGTTGCACCAAATTCCACAGTGCAATATTAGGCTGGTTACCAAACCGGTAGCGTTTGTTCTGTATATCGGTTGTGTTTGGAGTCCAGCCAAAATCAAATCCTTCCAGCCAGCCATAAGGCCCATAGTCAATAGTTAAACCCAGAACGGACATATTATCGGTATTCATGACACCATGTACAAATCCTACGCGTTGCCAATGAATAACCATATCTAAGGTACGCATTGTAATTGCTCTAAAAAATTCTACATAACTCGATATAGAAGGTTCTCCCAAGTCTGGGTAGAAATGGCTTATCGTATAATCTGTTAAGTTTTTTAAATTCTTAATATCGTTTCTGGACGCAAACAATTCAAAATTACCAAATCTTATAAAGGTCGGTGCCACACGGCAAACAATAGCTCCTTTTTCATAATCTGCGTTCCCATCATAAAGCATGTCTCTTAATACCTTATCACCAGACAACATAAGACTAAGTGCTCTAGTTGTGGGCACACCAAGATAATGCATTGCTTCACTACATAAATATTCCCTTAGAGATGATCTTAAAACCGCAAGCCCATCGCCTTGCCTCGAAAATGGAGTTTCTCCTGCTCCTTTTAATTGCAGAGCCCATCTATTGTTGTTATGAAGAACTTCGAATAAATTAATCGCTCTCCCATCACCTAATTGACCAGCCCAATTACCAAATTGATGGCCAGCATAAGCCATTGCATAGGGCTTTGTGTTAGGATATATTGTCGATCCGGAAAAGACATTTAAAAACGCTTGAGACTGCAGATCTTCGGCCTTTAATCCTATGGATTTAGCTAGATCTTTTGAAACGTGCAATAATTCAGGATGCGTTGGAGTTTTAGGGTTCACATTAGCATATGCAGCATCAAAAACTTTTCTTCTAGTATTACTAGTGTCTGTATCTGCTGGCAGTTGCGTATTAAAGGTATTGCTTATATTTAACTTCATTGAAATTCTTATGAATGTCTTTTAGAGTTGAAAAATTTTGGAATCGGACTTTTGCTAAGTTACTAATTGGTGAGCCATTAAGCTGATAAATTATTCTTAAATTAGCATATACAGTAAAATTTATGGAACACATAATAGAGGATGTAGAACAGTTTGTTATCACGTATTTGAATGACAATTTAGAAGCATCGTTCGTATATCACAATCTGGCTCATACACAAAGCGTCGTCAGCAATGTTAAAGAACTTATTAAAGAGAGTAACTTAAAAAAGGAAGAAGAACTTCAATTGATTATTGCTGCCTGGTTTCATGACACTGGTTTTACTAAAACAATTGATGGCCATGAAGAAGAAAGCGTAAAAATTGCTACAGCATATTTAAAGTCTAAAGGTATATCTGACGAAAATATTAAAGCTATTACCAGCATAATTTTGGCGACCCAATTAGGGCATCAGCCAAAAAATGAATTAGAAGGCCTTATCAGAGATGCAGATTGTGCTCATATTTCAAATAAAAAATATGAGGATTATGCCTCATTATTGAGAAAGGAATGGGAACTCACAAAGAATAAAAAGATCTCTAAATCTGAATGGCTGCAAGAAAATATTGAGTTTTTAACAAATCATTCTTTTCATTCTCCAGTAGCCACTCGAAAATGGCAAAAAAGAAAAGGTCAAAATTTGGCCAGCCTATTGCAAAATCAAAGCAAAATTAAAACGGATACTGAAAAACTTAAACAGAAAAAAGCCGAATTAAAATTTAAAAAACAAAAGTTAGACCTACCTGATCGAGGTATTGAAACTATGTTCAGAGTGGCACTTCGTAATCATATTACCCTCAGTGATATTGCAGATACTAAAGCCAATATTTTATTATCTGTAAATGCGATTATTATTTCGTTGGTCTTGTCTAATTTGGTGTCTAAATTAGACAATCCTTCTAATGAATACTTAATATGGCCAACGGCAATTTTTGCGCTTTCTACTGTAGTTTCCATTATACTTTCCGTTTTAGCTACACGACCAAATGTTACTAGTGGCAAGTTTACCAAAGACGATGTTGCAAATAAAAAAGTTAATCTTTTATTTTTTGGAAATTTTCATAAAATGAAACTTGATGAATTTGAATGGGCCATGCAGGAAATGATGCAGGACAAGGATTACTTATACGGTTCTTTAACCAAAGACCTATACTTCCTTGGCTTGGTGCTTAATAGAAAGTATAATTTACTGAGATTAACCTATACCGTATTTGCTGTCGGAATTATTATAAGTGTGATAGCCTTTGCGATAGCATTTCAATATTCTGGGTCAGATGCTGCGGTAACTCAAATACTGCATACAACGGGTTCTTAAGCCTTAATTTCTTTCATTAAATCGTTATAGGTATAAAAAGCTTTATCGTTTTTATCCTTATGGTATAAGACACTAACCCGAATGGCTTTTAAACCTGTAACAGCCTGTAAGTCTTGCAACTCCACGATTTCATGGTCCTTGTCTAAATACTGTTTAGACTGCAAAAACTTTACATATCTTAGGTATTCATTTTCATCTTCCTTCTGAGAGTAAACAATGCTAATTTTTCCCTTCTGTGTAACGCGCTCTTCGGTTCCTTTTATAAAGGCTTTGTCCACACGTTTTTTAACAATTTCGTATCTGGCATTATAGGTACCATCAACATCAAACTGCTTTTCGTCCATTCTAAAACTGATAGATAATGGTTGATTAAACACTAAGATCATTGAGGCTACATCTAACGGTACAGGGAAATTAGATTGCATTTGGTAATAAGCATTTTCCATCTCGATCATAACTTGTAATTGCCATAATCTGAGATTATATAAATAAATAGGATTAAAACTATCTGCCTTGGTAATAGACTCACCTATATACATATTGTGCTCCACGCCATCGGTCTTAAAACGCTCGAAGTAATGTGGATACATTTGCTGAGCTTCAACCTGTTTTTGATCTAAAAGCGCAGCCATTTCTTTGTTGATATATGCAATAGTATCATCAAATTGTTTTCTGTGATGGTACAGCACATCGACATCCTTATTAATATGATTAAAATACTCATCAATCTTTGGCTTCAAGTCCTCAAAAGTATATATATGTTTAAATATCGGTTCGATTTCCGTTTTTATAAAACTGGCTATTTGCTGCTCGCTATCGACTTGAAAATTTTCCTCTAAATCTTTTAAAAAGCTTTTGATCTGAAAAATATACTGCTCATAAATAGGCAGTTGTTCCAGCTTACATGTTTCCTCAATTATAGCTTGAATGCTTTTTAACTGCAAGGTTAAATCTTTCTGAGTTGCTAAATTTCTTGCTTCTGAAGAGCCCTTAATATCCATTTGGCCAAAAAGCGGATAAATATTATCGAATGCTATTTTATTAAAACTCGGCTCTTTTTCTGCCATCTGTGCTTTAATAAAATTTCTAGCTTCTTTTTCAAATCTCCAATGTACACTTGGGTGTATTGAGGTACATTCTTGTTGTATGATCGCTTCAATTAAATTCTCTTCTTCATTTTTAGAGCGCTCAACTGCAGAAATAATAAACGGCATTACATCAGTGAGTCTATTTGCATTGATACTGTTTAAAACTTTAGGCTCTTTTGATACGATCTCTAAAATACCCATTAAGCCATTTTCATTAGCAATAGGTGCGAAGATGGCACTTTTGTAACCTTGATCATTTAAAACTTTTATATGTGGTGCTTTTCCTTTACATTGCTGATAATCTCGCGCCACATCTGATATTGAAAAATATTTATTCTCATTTAAAAGTCGATTGTAAGACCACTCACATAGCGCGTCCGTACAGGATTTACTATCTAAGTTATTAAGTAAAAAACTATTCATCCCAACTCCGTAAACACGCTCAAATGCTTCCTCTTCCTTATTATAAATTGAAAAACCTACCTCAAGATTGTTTATACCAAATAAGGACTGAAAGACTTCATAAAATTTCTTCATAAAGCCCTCACTCTTTCGTTTGTCCTCTCCGATTAAGGATGACTTGATATTAGATATAGATTGATCGTCTGTAACATCAAAAATATTAGAAATCACAAAACCCTTGAAATCATAACTATTAGGAGGAAATTTTTCTTTCCATAAGTCGATGTTTTCAAAATTATCTAAAAGCATTTCGTAGTCTTCCTGAGTTATCTGTGGCGCATTCTCTTTTGGGGTAATCTCAGTAAAATCGGCGTTATAAAGAATTTTATAATATCTAAGTACACCATTCTTATCTGGAATTTCATAAAAAAATGGTCGTTTAAAACTTATGTTATACCCATAACAAAACTGCAAAATTATAGTACAGGCAATGATATAAGTCTGATCACCTGGCATGTTTATTATTTGAAGCTCAAAATCATCACCAGCCGCTTTAATAATAGATTTAAATCGCTCTGAAGAATTAAAAGTGAAATCGTACAGCGGTATCGATGCTGTCTTTATCTCATTTTTAGTTAAAATAGGACTAAACGAATCTTGCAGAACAGCCTCAATTTCCTTTTGGTGTTTCTCTAATAGATTTATGTCACTAAATCCATCTCTGAGAATTGGGTATTTGTCCGCAATTGCTAACACTCGTTTCGCATTTGAAGCGATATAATCATTATCTGCCTCAATAAGGTGCTGATATTGATTAAAGAGTTTATTAAAACTAATTCTCAATACCAGAGGGGACTCTATGTTGTCGTTTATATCCAAAAATGCAAAGCTTTATATAAGTAAAGTTACGAATATTTGGAATAGTCGTTTAAAACAAAACGACCTTACTATAAATTTGATATGAGCTATCTACTAAAAATTCTTTTCCAGAAGCACAATATTGAATGGTGAATCTATAACAAGCTTACCATTTAGGACCTCACTAGTTACACCAGAGTAAGCCTCATGTAATAGGTCTCCCTCTTTGAAGATTTTCGAAACATCAATAGTTTTACTTCCTTTTTCTAATTCTAATCCAATAACAACCAAATCTCTAAAGTTATCATTCTGATAGCTTCTGTAGAAGTAATAAGGTTGTGCAGTAATCATTTGATGAGTTCCTGCTCCAATAGCTGGGTGTTTTGCTCTAAATTTCCCAAGTTTCTGCCAATGTGTTAATACGTCTTTTGTACGTGGTCTTTTTGATATAGAATCCCAATTCATAAACGACCGCAAAGTAGCATCCCCTTCTGTGTTAGGTATTGCAAGTGATCTTGAAGATTCATCGCCATAGTACACCTGTGAAGTTCCTGGTGAGAGCAGTAACTTATTTGCCGCTTCAAAAGGATTCTTTCTTAAAGGATCAAATGGACTGCCATCGTCATGAGAGCTTAAATAATTTAATACCCCAAAACCGTCCAGTTCAGTATTTAAAATATTAGAATAGCGATCGTAAAGTGTTTGATAATCCATTTCCTTTGAATTATACTTAAATTCAAAATTGATTTGCTCGTCAAACCTATCATCATAGTAGTTTACCTTTTTATCACCATAGTCAAAATATTTCCCACTACTTATCCCATAATTGTAAACTTCACCTACTAAATAGAATTCATTATCATCTAAAATACGCTCTGGATTATTCTTCTTGTATTGTGAAAAAGCATAATCACATTCGGTTTTAAATTCTTCCCAAACATAGGCTTCGGTATGCTTAACGGTATCTGCTCGGTAACCATCTACACCAAACTCTGTGATATAATCTGTTAACCATTTTATAATGTAGAAACGTGGTGCTCTTGGATAGCCTGTACGTTCAAAAAACTCATCCAGTTCTTTAACTTCTTGCTGATAGCGCCCTTCTTTTTTCCATTTTTCAACCAATTGTGGTGGCAATTCTACATTAGAATTAGACTCAGTTCGTATATCTGGCAAATTAGCAACGAGGGTACAGGTCACTGTATTTTCGTAATTATCGTAGGTACATTGTTTATCAGTTCTCACCCATTCATCTGGCCAGACCGGATCTTTTTCTGTAACTGGTCCTGTATGATTAATTACGGCGTCTAAAACAATCCGAATCCCTCTGGCGTGTGCTTCTTTAACTAATTCATGCAGGTCTTCTGTAGTCCCAAAATTAGGATCTATTTTTGTCCAATCTTTAGCCCAGTAGCCATGATAGCCATATGTAACACCAGTGCCTTCATCTGTTCCACCATGAATTTGTTCTACGATTGGAGTCATCCAAATGGCATTGATCCCTAAATCCGTAAAATAACCTTCTTTTATTTTTTGAGTTATTCCTTTTATATCTCCACCCTCAAAACCTCTAAGTTTCCCTGTTTTCTTGGTCCTATCAAAATTTACATCATTCGATATATCACCATTATTAAATCTGTCGGTAAGTAAAAAATACAGATTCGCACCTTCCCAAACGAAAGGCTTATTTAAAACCTCAGCATTTTGTCCTTCTGCAACACTTCTCATACCTGTATCTTTTTCTTTACAACCTAGAATGGCTGTAACAAATGCCATTGTAATAAGTACTTTTCTCATACTAATTAGTTAAAATTTTGAAATCCCATGGCGCAACTTTCAATGTGTCTACGTTAACTTCTATAGTATTATTTTCTATATAGTTTTTATAGTTTCCTGCTGGCACCATTATATTGTGAGGCTGGTCTGAAAAATTCCCAATAAACCATACCTTATTCCCTTTCTTTTCGCGCTCAAAAAACAGCACATCTTCAACAGCATCTAAACGCTTATAGGATGCCCCATTTTTTCCGCCATTAAGCGCAACATTAGAGTTCTTAAGTTCTCCCAGTTTTGTTAATAATGTGAAGTATTCTCCCCTTTCTTTTGGGATTGAATCCTTTTCGAAAAATTTCAATCTATAATCCAGATCATACTCTTGGCCGCTGTAAATTAAGGGCATTCCTGGCATGGTATATATCAAGGCTGTAAACACCTCTTTTTTATTTTCCATACGCTCATTTATGGTTCCATTCCAAGAATTTTCATCGTGGTTGGTAATGAAGTTCATTAAAATATCATCCGCTTCATATTCCCTTTTCATTTTTTCCATATACGCATCAAAATCATTTACTGATTTTTCTCCTTTAGCCATCTCATTTAACAAACTATGGCCTTCCCATGCGTAGGCCATATCGAACATATTACCTTTTAAAAGCTCAGCTTCTGAAGCCTCCGCTAACATAAACAATTCCTTTTTGCTACGTAATTCTGCAATTGCAGTTTCCCAGAAATCGACTGGCACTGATGCTGCAACATCACAGCGAAAACCATCTATACCTTCTTCGGTAACCCAATAGGCCATATCTTCAATCATTTCCTTTCGCATATCCAGGTTGTCGTAATTTAAATCTGCCACATCTGTCCAATCCGTTCCTTCTGGATGAATAATCTCACCGTCTTCATTTTGGGTATAATATTCTGGGTGATTTTTTATCCATTCATGATCCCAACCTGTATGATTTGGAACCCAATCCAAAATAACATAAATGCCGTTGTCGTGTGCTGTATTTATCAATTCTCTAAAATCTTCTTTTGTTCCAAACTCAGGATTAATTTGAGTAAAATCTGTGACTGCATAGTAGCTGCCTAAATATTTTGACTGTTCCTCTTCAGGGAAATCTGAAGCAAACTTACTTTCTACACCACCTGTTGCTTTTCGTTTAGTTTCAGAAATTGGAAACACGGGCATGAGCCAAATGACTTTAACGCCCAATTCTCTAAGTTGAGGAATATCTTTTGTAAATTCATCGAACGTTCCTTCTGGTGAATACTGACGAATATTGGCTTCGTAAATTACCGAATTTTCCATGTCAGCACCTGTAACAGGAGTAAATTCAAATGTTACATCGCCTTTCGTGTCTTTCACGTGTTTTGAATTTTCATTGCATGAACACAGTATCGAAATCATACAAATAGCTGCTATTAGTTTTTTCATTTTTAGTAGTTATTATAGTTCATAGATATTTCTATCTATTGAGCTTGCTCGTTAAATTTTAAAATAAACGACTGTAAAGGCTTAATATCTATTCTTACTTTGGCAGTGTCGTCGTTAACTTTTAAAATCGAGCTATATTCATCATATAGTTGATCTTGCAGATGATATTCGCCATTTGTAAGATTTAATTTCTGAATTAAGTCTTTTGGTAATTGCAGCTCAAAACCATAGGTGTTATCTGCATTAAAATTAGATACGACAATTAATTTTTCATCATCGCTCCAACGAACAAAAGACAATACTTTATCGTTATACCATTCCGTATGCTGTTGATTGTAAGCATGTATATCCCGATAGTTTCCTGCCAACGCAGGACTATTAATTGTAAAGTTTAATAGGCGTTTATAAAAATCCCGTAGTTCTAATTCTTCTGTGGTTGATTGACCGCCATCGAACTTTTTATCATTAACCCAACGCACCAAACTTGGAACCGATCCATAGTCGAATATTGACGTTCTTGTTGGGTCTCCAAACCCTAAATCTTCTTCACCTGGCTCTCCAAATTCCTGACCAAAATAAATCATGGTTGGCGCAGATGTAGATGTTGCTGAAACCACCATTGCCGGCATTCCTTTTTTTGCGTCACCTGCAAAATCTGAACTTGCGATGCGTTGCTCGTCATGATTTTCAAGAAAATGCAGCATATGATGTTCAATATCACTTAAATCGTTAAATATCGGAGGTATATTATCTGTACTTCCATGACCTTGCATTACGTGTTTCAGTGTATCGTATAGTTGAACTTTATCGTATAGATAATCCATTTTACCCCTTTTTATATAATCTCTATACAAGCTTGGGTTATATACTTCTGCAAGTAAAAATGCATCCGGATTTTTCATTTTTATATGTGAGTTCATATAACTCCAAAATTCTACAGGGACCATTTCTGCCATATCGTAACGAAAACCATCTACTCCCATTTCTGTCCAGTATAAAGCGATATCTTTAAATTTCTTCCAGGAGCCAGGTACTGTTTTATCTTTCCAAAACTCAAAGTGTTTTTTATAGTCTTCGTTATCGAATCCCTCAGGTAATTTTTCAAAATCGCTTCTTCCATCTGGCGAGACTCCATAATTTACCTTCACAGTTTCATACCAATCATTCATATCGGGTTGTGATGCTCTGGACCCATTACCAGTCCATTTGGCAGGCACTTCGTTAAACTGACCATCTGCCAAATGGTGCGCTTCACCTCCTAATGGTTTATATCCGTTTTTCCAAGTGGGAACTTTAAAAGCTTCACCAGGATTATAGTAAAAATTATTATTTACAGCGTAGGTAACTTCTTTATTATCTTCAGCACCAAAATCAGTTGCACCTTCAGGATTAGTTAGGCTTTGATAATTACGTGCGACATGATTGGGAACTATATCTATAATTACTTTCAATCCTGCGTTGTGGGTTCTTTTTATCAAATCTTGAAACTCCTCTAATCTGTTTTCAACGTTAACCGCCAGGTCTGGACTAACATTATAATAATCTTTTACAGCATACGGAGAACCAGCTCTTCCTTTTACGATATCGGGATCGTCATTAGAAATACCATATCGTGTATAATCTGTAATTATATTATGGTGAGGTACACCAGTATACCAAATATGCGTAACGCCTAAATCCTTAATTTCACTTAAGGCTTTTTCTGTAAAATCATTGAACTTCCCGACACCATTCTCTTCTATAGTTCCCCAGGGTTTATTAGTGGTATTGGTGTTACCAAATAAACGCGTAAATACCTGATAAACCACTGCTTTTTTCTTCATTTCAGATTTCATATCATCCGTTTTAGGCATTTCTTTGATGTCATTTTTACAACTAAACAACATTACTCCAATCAATATTGGAACACTAATTTTTTTGATCATTGATTACTTACTTAGTTTAACTCTTATTTCTTTATCAGTAGAGGTATCCCATCGCACTTCCACAGTTAGGCTTTTATCTTCAGCATTATAAATGCCACTCAATTTTTTATCATCTACTTTAACCTGCTTTGGCTTAATCGGTATATTGTAAATCACCAGCATTACCGTTTTAGTTTTGGGTTTAAAGTTCGTACCATTTTTTGCTTCAAGATCAATTTCTAACCAATTCCCTTCAAGTTCAGCTTCAAATGATAATATCTGATTTTGACTCGAATCGAAAGTGTTAGGTGTTTCACCATCATCAAAATAATATTTGCGATTCGCTTCTTTAATGGTGCTATGATGGTAGTACTCTAATTGTAAATATTCTGAGTCGTAATTATTAGTAGATTGCATGATTTTAGCTAAAGGAATAAAAGCACCTGCTCTTACATATGTTGGGATAGAATTTTCCTTTAGCTGAACCGTTTTTGTTTCCCCTCCTAAAATCGGATGCTTTGTATAAAAATCAAACCAGACATTATCTTTAGGGAAATAAACGTCTTGTGTGTTTTTACCTGCTTCTAATACTGGAGATACCAAAATATCATTTCCCCATAAAAATGTTTTTGAATACGCATACAGTTCAATATTGTTATCCTCTTCAAAAAATAATGGTCGCATTAATGGTTTACCCAGTTGATTATTTTCGTAAACCAAATTGTAATTATAAGGTAAAAATTTGTAGCGTAGCTCTATGGCTTCCTTTGCCAATTGCTTAGCTTTTTCGCTTCTAAATACAGGTTCGCTAGGGACTTCTTCCTGCGCGTGTGGTCTAAATATAGGATTGAAAACACCATACTGTAGCCATCGAACATATAATTCATCATCTAAATTTGCTCCGGCAAATCCGCCTAAATCTGAGTGCATAAAAGCTAAACCTTGCATACCCATCTGTAAAGCAATTGCAGGTTGTGACTGCAATCCCCCCCAAGTTCTATTTACATCGCCAGACCATGGTATCATGCCATAACGTTGTGAGCCAGAATAACCTGCTCGCATTAAAATAAAAGGCCTTGTATCCGGAAAATCTCGCTGATAACCTTCGTACACCAATCGTGCCCAATCATGACCATAAATGTTATGAACTTGGGCTGCACTTCCTGTGTGGTGTTGTACCCAATTTGGGTGTACTTCTGGTTCTCCTAAATCTCCCCAAACGCCAGCAACTTCTTTATTGGCTAATTCTTTATAAATATTCCAAAACCATTCCTCACCCTCAGGTTTATAAATATCTATGAGTCCTGTATTACCAAAATAAAAATCGTACTTAGCCGGATTACCAATAGAATCCTTAGCCAATACCTCCTGCTCAACAGCTTCCTCCCATTTGTTAGATGTAGTTAGTACAAAAGGTTCAGTTATAGTTATTGTTTTAACACCTTGGTCTTTTAGACGCTTAACCATACCTTCAAAATCTGGGAACGAATCTCTAAATACTTCTAAATTTCCCATGGTGCCCTTTATGTCTTTTCCAAACCAGTATAAATCTAAAATAATAGCATCTACGGGTATGTCTTCTCCTTTGAATTTTGCAATGGTATGCTCCACTTCTTCTTGAGAATGATAACCAAATCGGCTTGAAAAATTTCCTAAAGACCAGCGTGGCACCATGGGCTGTTTACCTGTTAATTCCGTATAATTATCTAATATATCATACCAGGTTTCACCTACTATTATCTGATAGGTTTTTCTACCGGAAACAGTTTCATAAGTCAGGCTATTTTCACCTTTACTATCTAAATCTAAATAGCCTATTGGAGCATTATCAAAATGTATCATATATTTCTTCGAAGACAGAACTATTGGAAGCGTGTAATTCATCAATTTGGATTCGGTCTCGTAACCATAATGCGCTCTGTTAAAAAGGGGTAAGCGATGTCCTCGTCGATTCATACCTAAGGCTCTTGCTCCCGCTCCATATAATACTTCATCTTTTGAAAGATTGAATTCTATTTTTTCGGTACTATCAGCCACGATATTGCCTTTTACCATGTCCATAGGAACATGTTCGCTTTTGAAATAACCTTTCTTTTCAGTAATAATTGGTTTGCCTTTGTAGAAATAGCTAATTTGAAACGGTTCTGATTGTATTGTAACAGAGATTCCTTCACTACCAAATGTGATGTCCTTACCGATATATTTATATGACGTTTTTACTTGCTCAGGTTGCATCACTACCGCATGCGAACTGGTTTGAGTTTTTTCTGCATTTGGAATAAAACTGGTTTCAAGTATGTCTTCTGAGTAAAACTGAAAGATGTATTTACCATCATTTGTTGTTACAGAAAAGATGTTATTTTCTTCATTATGAGATTTATAAAGCCGACTAGAATTTTGTGCAGTTATTGAAACTGTAATTAAGAAAAATGTGATATATATAACTATTTGTTTCATAATGTATTTAATCTAATTCCTAATTGCGTTAAGAATGTTGGACTATTTTCCCAACAAAAACAGTAATGGTTTCTCTAAGCGTTGATTCCATGAATTCTCTGAATGATCTGTACCCTTAAAAAATATATTTTTAGAATTTTTATCTGTATAACCTTTTGCTTCTAAAATGTTGTCGACTTTTGATGCATATTGAGGATAATGTTTATCTAATGTTTTATTACCATAATCAAAATACAATTTATGGGTCTCTGGGTTAGGCAAATTTTCTGCCATGTATTTAAAAATAGCGTCGGGATATGGGTTGTTTTTCTCTGGCATAGCCCCTGGCCAGTGCGTAGATAAACATGCTGCTGCACCAAATATTTCCGGATACTCCGATATAGCGTACATGGACATTAACCCTCCCATACTCGATCCCATTATATAGGTGTTATCTCTATCTGTATGTACTGAATATGAACTATCAATTATCGGTTTTAATTCGTCGATCAAAAATTTTAAATAATTATCGCCATTAAACTCTAGTTTTTCTGAACCTGAAAGGTCTTTCAAGCCTTGTCTTGTTTTATCATCTATATGATCAAAAGCCTTTTGAGGAAACAAATCCTGCCAACGAATTTCAGGAATATTGTGAATTGCCACTACAATAAAATCCTTAGTTTTATTTGCTTCCATTAATTGAGTAGCCCATTCATCTACTTTCCATTCCTGGTTGTTCCATGTAGCAGTACTATCGAACAACATTTGGCCATCGTGCATATAAAGCACGCTATACTTTTTGTTTGAAGTATATGATCTTGGCAACCAGACGTCTACTGGTCTGGGTTTTATATATGTTGAGGAGACATTATTAATTCGGATTATTTTACCAGCATGAATTTTAGCATCATTAAGATCTGTAAAATTATAAGAGGTACTTTTTACCTCAGCATCCGATTCGATGTTCTTAACGGTTTCAGCATTCTTACAGGTAAAGACTGCTAAACAAAGACCGATAATTTGAGCCCACATTTTCATAGTTAACGTTTTGTGCTGAGTATGGTGACACCTTTATTTTTTAATGTAAGGCTGTCTCCCCATGTTATAATTTTACCATTAATTATATTTCTTAATGATTTGCCTTTTAACCCCATCTCTTTCTGATAGTCGAGATCAATTTTTACAGGTTCTTCATTTTTATTTAAAATTAGAACTACCGTTTCATCCTCTAGAGTTCTATACAAAAAGTATGTGCCTTCAACAGGAGCAAAATGTGTTGTTTTACCGTCATGGATGGCTTTGCTGTTTTTTCTATAATTGAAGAGCTTTTTTATAAAAGATTGCATTTCCTGCTGTTCGGCGGTCAAGCCTTCGCCTGTAAATGCATTTATATCATCACCATCCCAACCCCCTGGAAAATCTGTACGTATTAGTCCATGGTCACCTGGTTTTGCAAAATCGTTCATTAAAATTTCTGTACCATAATACATTTGCACAATTCTTGGCATTAGTGCATAGGTAGCCATTGCCATTTTAGTGTTGGTAACATCCCCATCCATCTGTGTAAAAACGCGACTCATGTCATGGTTATCTGGGAATACCATAATGTTTTTTGGACTCGCATAATGAAAATCGTTTGCTAGGCCTTCATATATTTTAACCAATCCCTTATCCCAAGATTCATTTTCTTTAATGCCTTCTACTACGTTTTTTTGCATTGCAAAATCCATTGTAGATTTTAAATTAGAATCATAGTTGTCTCTATTATTGGCACCTTCCTGCCAATAACCAATTAATAATGGGTTATAGCTCCACTCTTCGCCAACAATGCTAAAGTTTGGATATTCCTTCATGATAGCTCCTGCCCAATCACTCATAAATTCCTTATCGGGATATGGATAGGTATCTTGACGAATCCCGCCTAGTTGTGCCGTTTCAATCCACCATATACTATTTTGAATTATATATTTAGCCATAAATGGATTTCGTTGATTTAAATCTGGCATTGTTGCTACAAACCAGCCTTGTGACATACCATCATGATCGGCCTTTGAAGCATAGATATCTTGATTAGTTGTGCGTCTATGATTAGAATTTATAGTGAATGAATTATCCCAATTGTCTTGGTTGGCTTCAAAATTTTCTTGAAGATTTACCCAGTCTTTAAAAGGCAGGTCTTCCATCCACCAATGGTACAACCCACAGTGGTTTGCAACCTGGTCCATTACTAATTTCATTCCTTTTTCTTGAAGCTTGGAAGACAAGTTAATGTATTCCTCTAAAGTTCCGAAACGTGGATCGATTTCATAAAGATCCGTTACAGCATAACCATGATAGGAACCTCGTTTCATATCATTAGTTAATAAAGGCTGAGGCCAAACAGCCGTAAATCCCAAATCATGAATATAATCTACATGTTTAGTTAAACCTGCTATATCTCCACCGTGCCTTGCATAATCATTACTTCTATCAATTGTTTTCTCTTGTAATTCAGGTTGACCTTCAATAATTGATGGTTTATCATTACCTGTATCACCATTAGCAAAGCGATCTGGTGTAATTAAGTATATGGCATCAGAACTATTAAAACCCACATAATCTTCTGCGTTTCTTTTACGTGCTTTGAGTTCATAAGTCTGAGTTAATTCTGTTTCATCATCCAGCTTAAATACAATATTGAAATTTCCTGACGCTGTGGTTTCAGAAATCTTAATATCTAAGAACAAATAGTTAGGGCTATTAGCTGTATGCACTTCGGAAAGCGATACACCTGAATGCGAAATTTCTGGCGTTGCACTACCAATATTTGGATGTTTTACTAAGAGCTGTAGATGGTTGTTATTAAATCCCGTCCACCAATTCGGTGGCTCAATTCGTTCAATTTCATTATACGCTACAATTGGCTCTACTGAGTTTAGATTTTGTTGATCACTGGCTTCCTCTTTACAAGATAGTGTAAGAATAGATAGGCAGACTAAAATGCTTTTTATGGTATTTTTCATAATTATAATTTTTAATCCCTCTTATTCTCAAGCTATTAAATAAATTAAACCGTTACTGAGCCATTTGCTGTTATGCCAATGGATTTACCATTAACCAAAATATTTAAATCATGATTTCCATCTAACTCAAAATGAGTTTTATCGCTATCAACTCGGATCTTTAAGATCTGATTTCTAAAGTTGATTTTAAACGAATATGCGCTCCATTGTTCTGGTATTTTTGGCTCAAAACTTAATGTATTATCTTTAATACGCATACCACCAAATCCTTCTACAATGCTCATCCATGTACCAGCCATAGAGGTAATATGAAGACCCTCATGAACTTCATGATTGTAATCATCTAAATCTAATCGTGATGTTCTTAAATAAAAGGTATAGGCTTGTTGCATTCTATCTAATTTCGCAGCCTGTATACTATGCACACATGGAGACAACGAACTTTCATGGACCGTAAATGGCTCATAAAAGTCGAAGTGACGTTCTAATTCATCATTTGAGAATTTATCTTCAAAGAAATACATGCCTTGAAGCGTATCTGCCTGCTTTATGTAAGGGGAACGTAAAATTCGGTCCCAGGACCATTTTTGATTAATTGGCCGTTGCGATTTGTCTAGATCTGCAACGGTAATTAGTTCTTTGTCCAAGAAACCATCTTGTTGTAAGTACACATTATATTCTTCTGAAAATGGAAAGTACATATTATCGGCTACCTCTTGCCATTCTTTAATTTCGGCTTTAGACAACTTTACTTTGTTCATAATGCGCGTGTAATCCGAATCATACTTTGAGGCTACACGGTCGATACATTCTATAGTGTACCTTATACACCATTGCGCAATATAATTTGTATACCAGTTGTTGTTAACGTTATTCTCATACTCGTTTGGACCTGTTACACCTAGTATAACATATTTGTTTTTATGTGTAGAAAAATTTGCCCTTTGGTGCCAAAAACGAGCAATACCAATTAGCACCTCTAGTCCCATTTCTGGTATATAACTGAAATCTCCTGTATAACGATGGTAATTGAAGATAGCAAAAGCTATTGCTCCATTTCTGTGAATTTCTTCAAAGGTAATTTCCCATTCATTATGAGATTCTTCACCGTTCATGGTTACCATAGGATAAAGCGCAGCGCCATTTGTAAAGCCTAACTTTTCGGCATTTTCAATTGCTTTATCTAAATGCTTATACCTGTAGGTCAATAAACTTCTTGCGACACTCTGGTCTTTGGTTGCCATATAAAATGGTATGCAATAAGCTTCAGTATCCCAATAGGTACTACCACCATACTTCTCACCTGTAAATCCTTTTGGTCCGATATTTAATCTCGCATCAGTACCGAGATACGTTTGGTTTAAATGAAAGATATTAAATCGAATGCCTTGTTGTGCCTTTATGTCGCCTTCAATGGTAATATCTGCCATATCCCATATTTTTGCCCAGGCATTTTTCTGAGTTTCCAACAAGGCTGAAAAACCAGTTTTGGTTGCCGTATTTAATACAGTCTTAGCAACATTAACTAACTCCTGTTTATCGTGGTATCTATCGACAGTATAACCGCCATATTTATGAATTGTATACGTCTCGTTTTGCTTTACATTACTATTATAACTAAATATAATTTTGTTATCGCTTGCATCAATTGTCGGCTCTACATCTCGCCTGTTTCCGTCAATTGAAACCTGAGACTCCATAAAAGTGCAGGTATGAAAATCAGTCTTCATAGTTTTAGCCTCAATAAAGGCTTGATTACTCTCATGACTTACCTGCAAGGTATCCCAGAACTTATCTTCCCAATTAGTATCTTCATTGGTTATCCCTGAATCTAAATAAGGACGATATGTTATTTCGGCATCTGTGTTTAATGGCGTTATGTTAAATTCAATAGCGCCAAGCTCATCGGCATCCAAACTTAAAAATCGTTTTGTATCAACCTCAAGTTCAATTCCGTTTTGAAGTGTTGCTGTAAAACTTCTCAACAACCAACCTTCTTTCATATTTAGCTCCCGACGAAAACCACCTACATGTTTACATTTAGATAAATCGAGTTGTTCCTTATTTACCAAAACATCTATTCCAATCCAATTCGGAGCGTTTAATACTTTTGCAAAATATTCGGGATAGCCGTTTTTCCACCAACCCACTCTAGTTTTATCTGGATAATAAACCCCTGCTATATAACTTCCCTGAAAAGTTGGTCCGGAATAGTGCTCTTCAAAATTTGCACGCTGGCCCATAGCACCATTACCGATACTAAAAAGGCTTTCTGAAGCTTTAACACGTTCTGGGAAAAAGCCTTCTTCAATTATAGACCATGCATTCGGCTTAATATAATCTAGATTCATTTTATGTAATTATTTTTTAATTAGGTTGGTTATAAATTCTTCTGAGATCTCTGTAAAATCTCTAAACACAAAGTCTGCTTGACCCAAAACATTAGAATTACCGATGCCAATAGAAATCATATTTGCAGTATTTGCAGCTTCAACACCTGCTACTGAATCTTCGAAAACAATACAATCTGCTGGCTCAATATTTAACATTTTTGCTGCATTTAGAAACACCTCTGGGTCTGGTTTAGCTTTGCTTACATCATTGCCATCTACAATAGCATCGAAGTGCTTCTTTAGATCAACACGATCTAAGATGGTTCTCGCATTTTTACTTGCAGAACCTAGCGCAATTCCTTGCTTTTTCTCAATTAATATGTTTAAAATTTTCGGAATATCTGGTAAAATTTCACTGCTATCCATCTCAGCGATATAACTCAAATATTCTTCATTCTTTTTTGCCATGAGCAGTGTAAACTGTTCTTTAGAAATGGTTTTATTTCCCCAAGCCAGTATTTTTTCAAGGGATCGCACCCTACTCACGCCTTTTAACTGTTCATTCTCTTCTTCTGTGAAATTTATATCTAAACTTTTAGCCAATCTTTGCCAGGCTAAAAAGTGATATTTTGCGGTATCTACAATAACACCGTCTAAATCGAATATGAAACCTTTTTTATTCATTGATTAATATTTTTGCATCGTCTTTTACCATTAAAGAAAGGAGTCCTGCCAAAATC
>JABDKL010000024.1 GCA_013002225.1 Winogradskyella sp. | reverse complement strand
GGCATCATAAATCCATCATCGGGTACCATTAGTGGTGGGTCGATTTGTTTTTGCGCAGCCTTGATAGAAGTTTTAGACATCAAGTTTAACATTTTAACGTCTGGCAACGCGTTCATTGCAGGACTTCGACCATACGTTTCATTTGATGATTTTAAATATCTAGGAACTGCATACGGAAAATCGTTAAAGCTTTTTTCTGATAATAAAAAACCAGAGTCTTCGTGGACATAACAAGATACATATTTTTTATTTGTATATTCTTTAGATGGATAAACACTATGAATAATATTAATATTATCTTGTGGAGCATCAGTAAATTTTTTTTCTAATTCTGGCGGTAACTGTGCATCTGGAAAAGCATTGTAAATATTTTTAGCTCTCATTTTAAATTTACGAGTTAAGCTATCAACATTACCTTTTTCGTTTTCAGTTATGTAAATTTCAGAAATATGAATATTTTTAAATCTAATTTCATTTTCATCATCCTCTGAAATAAATAGAGCTGCTGTACCAAATGCAATAAGGTCATGGTACAATTCAAAAATTTCTTGTTGAAAATTACTTCTGTTAAAAGCCTGGTTAAGAACTCTTGTGCAATCTTCTAACCATTCCATTGCTTCATCTTCCTGGTTCAACTCATCATTTTTATATTTTAAATAAAACCATGGTGAAACTGTATTGGTTAACATGCCGTGTAAAGATGCAGCTAACAATTCTAAAGCATGTGTTGCGGTACCATCAAAAATTAATTCATGTCTTTTATCACCTTTACTTCTGTTCTTAGTAATATCTGCTTTCCTAGGTAACATGTAATCAGCAACATCCTGCCAATGACTTTCCCAGTTTTGTCTTTCAGTTTTAAGAGAAGCATATCGCTCCAATATCATTTTAGATTTTGGTGTTATTTTCATTAATTATCCTAACAAAGTTTTTTTAGTAATTGATGCACCACCTAAGTTTGTATCGTCAGTTAAGATAGTTGCACGTCTACCTTTTCTTTTAGTTTTAATAGCTTCATTTGTCTCTCCCAATTTAGGAGCTTCTATTGCTTGAGCAGCAGTTGTTTCAACTACCGTTGGTTTTGGCGGTTGTGGTTTAGGAACTGGTGCAGGTGCAGGTGGTTTAGGTTTTGAAATAAATCCTCCCATATTATCCTCCTAGTAAAGTTTTCTTTTCTGAATCAGCTTCTTCAGTTAATCCAGTTCTTGATGTTAAAATTGTTGATGCTCTACCTTTACGTTTTCTTAATAATTCATCTTGTTTAGTTTTTGCTTCAGCTTTTCTCTCCGCATCATCAAAACTCGGAGCCGCTGGTGGCGGTGGAGGTGGTGGAGGTAGTGCAGGCATTTTAGGTGTTAAAAAACTCATAACTTAATCCTTATAAAATTTTATAATCTGATATTGCATTAGGAAATCTTTTACTAATATTTTCTTGGTTTGGCAACTCATCAATTGCAATTGCCATATATCTAAACGCATCGTTCGCATGGCTCGACCAATCGTGTATGGGTTTATTGGAGAACATTCTCATCTTCTCATTGTACTTTCTATGGTAATGTCTAAGCGCATCTATCAATGGTCGGCAATTCTCAAGATCAATATAAACTCTAGGAAATATCATTTTAGCAGCGTGGATGCCGTCTTCGAGCGGTAATTTTGGTAAAATTTTAAAATTTATACCTAATTGATAAGCAACCTCGCGCCTTGTTTTACCCAGGCTAAATTCGGTAACTTCAATATCGTGCGGTGCATAATGATGTTCGTAAAGATAATCTTTTTGTTTTATGATGTTTACATAGTGGGGTAAGCCTTCTCTATTGTTTTCGTAATAATCAATTATTCTAACGGTGTTACCTAGTTGTTGAAAAAAAATAATAGACGTGGAGTCTCCTACGCCAATGTCCCAAACTGTACTCACTAAAAGACTCGGGTCATACTCAATTCTACTTATCCTACCTTTGTCTTCTGCTTGCTTGACCAGATTGCCATATATGGAACCCTCGATGTTGGCAATCCAATCACATTCAAATTCTTGCTTATATTTAGCTTCACCCATCTGTGCTAAGGCTGCATCTAATTCCTCCTGGTCAATAATTTTAGTTTTAGATACTGGAGCTGTAAATGCTAGCCACTTCTCATCTTTAACTGCATGTTGATATATTTCGTAAAAAAAATTTTGCATGCCAGCAGGAGTACCAATAAAATAACAAAATCCTTTTCTGTCCGATAGAGCAGGTCTTAAAATTTCATTCCAAAGTTTAGGTTCCACTTGCGCTGTCTCGTCTATACACACCCCGTCCAAGAATATACCCCTTATGCTTTCTGCGTTCTCACTCGATAATAATGTTATACGAGAACCATTAGGTAGGTCGCATCTTAATTCTGTTTCGTTATATCTTGTGCCAGGTATCTTAGCAGTAAATTGTTTAATATAGTCCCATGCGATACTTTTAGCTTGCTTATAAGTTGGAGCCACGTATGCGAACCTTGGGTTTGGCAATGGGTGCATTAGAGCTGCTTTAATAAGATGATTAAGAATACAAACTGTCTTACCAAATCTTCGGTGGCAATTAAGGACCGCGAACCTATGTTGGTCTAGCAAGTCGTGAAGTTCTTGTTGTTGGGGTCTAGGTGTATATAATTCTATGTGCATTAGTGTATGGTTGGTATGGTGTCGAATAAATTATTTGTTGTTTCATAATTCATGCCAGACTTTGTAAGCATATAACTTGCAAATGCTTCTGCAATATCAGAGTCTTCAAAACCATGAACATGTATAACTAAACTATTAGTTTCTTTATCTACAAAAGCAAGGGTAGTTAAGTTTTTATTTATTTTAGGTTTCTTGTTTTTCATAGTGTTGTTTGTCTGTGTGTCTGTAACTCAAAGTCCCAAATATATATATATTGCGACCTGCGACCAGTTTAGCGGGTATAGTGGCATTTTTGCAACACATTGTTGCATTTTTACATGCTATTGATTGTGTCTCAGAT
>JABDKL010000013.1 GCA_013002225.1 Winogradskyella sp. | reverse complement strand
ACTATAACTTCAACCTGATGTTGTTCCAGCTTTTCCTGAAGCATTTTTAATTTGATCTTATACTCCGGCAGATTTTTATTAATTAATACTTTGTCTAAGGCATTACAACCCGAGATCTTGTCGGTTTTAGCATTAATAATAACATTTACCGCCTTACTCCAATCGGCCTTTTCTGAAACGTATAGAAAATTATTACCTCTACCACTCACTAAAACCGCACAGGTCGCATGGGTCTTAACAAAATTAATAAGGTATTCGCCTCCTCGTGGTACGATCAGATCTAAAGGTTCTGTTGGGTTTTTTAGAAATTCCTGAGTTTCTTCGCGTTGAAGGTGTAACAATTTGATCCAGTCTTTAGATAGACCATTCACCTCTAATGCCTCGTGCCAGCATTGTTCCAGAATCAAATTACTGTGTAAAGCTTCTTTACCACCTTTTAATAGGATTTTATTATTAGCTTTAAATGCCAGTACTGCGGCTTCGATGGTGACATCTGGTCGCGATTCATAAATAATTAATATGGTACCAAAAGGCGCTGTGGTGTTTACAATATTTAAATTGTTTTTAAGCGTTCTGTTAGAAATCTCCTTACCCACCGGATCGTCTTGAAGCATTACCGCTTCTACCGCAGCAATCATTTCGTCCACTTTTTTGTTATTCACAATGAGTCGATCGTAAAGCGCCTGGTCTTCTTTTTGAAAGGCCTCCAAATCTTTTTTATTAGCATTAATAATCTGTGTGCGTTCGCGCTCTAAAATCGAAAGCATTGATTTTAAAACTTTATTTTTCTTATCTGTATTTAAAATTTCCATGTGTTTGTGTTATTTAGGCACTAATAAATTTAGTCCCTATGGGTTTGTTTTTTATGATATCTACAATGACATTTTCGCGTTTACCGTTAGCGATATAAGTTGGGATATCTTTATTTGCGGTGCCTTTGGCTATCTTTAATTTTGAAGCCATACCACCTCGTCCTTCTCCTTCTTTTTTGTTAGAAGCTTGCACGTATTGTTCTACATTTTCGTCGGTTCTAACCACGTTTAGTTTTTCTGATGCATCATCATCCGGATGCCCAGTGTACAGGCCATCGGTATCTGATAGTATGATAAGTCGATCGGCATCTACCAGTTCGGCCACCAGACTTGCCAGTTCATCGTTGTCTGAAAACATTGACATGGTTAGTGATACCGCATCATCCTCATTGGCAATCGGTATGACTCCTTCAGATAATAAGCCTTCGTAACAATTAATCATATTTTGACGGTGCTTACCTGGATCAAAATCACGCTTTGTGGCCAAGATCTGCGCACAACGCATACCGTGGTCGTGGAAAATGCTGTAATAATGTCGCATCATTCTGGGTTGACCTACCGAAGAGTAGACTTGCCTACGTATAGATTTGTCTGCTATGGAGGTGTCGCCCAAAACTTCCATTCCTGCCATTGCAGAGCCGGACGATACTAAGATCACCATAATGTCTTCTTCGTACAACACCGCGATTTGACGTACCAGTTCTCTAAGAACAGGTCCTAAAATTCTGTTGTCTTTATTGGTAAGTACATTGGTGCCTACCTTAACGACTATGCGTTTAATATCTGTATCCATTTTTATTTGTCTTTACCTAGTTCTACAGCCCTGTCAAAAGCAGCATAGGCTGCATCTTGGATGAGTTGTTTTACATTGTTATCTTCCATAGAGTCTATGGCTGCTTGTGTTGTGCCGCCTTTTGAGGCAACCTTATCTATCCAGGATTTTGGAGATATGTTATTTTGATTGAAGAGTTCGATGGCGCCCTCAAAGGTGCTACTTACTAATACTTTAGAATCGTAATCTGAAAATCCCATCTTTAGGGCTGCTTCCAGCATGGATTGCATAAAGTAAAAGACATAGGCTGGTCCACTACCAGAGATCCCTGTGGACGCATCAATAAATTTTTCAGTATTCACGTGTATTGAGGTTCCGGTCGTATCCAGTAAATTACGTACCATGAGCAACTCGACCTTAGAAACTTCTTCGGATTCTGTATAGGAAGTTACCCCTTTTCCAACCTGGGCTGGTAAGTTAGGCATGGTTCGGATCACTTTTTTGGCGTCGAGTTTTTGTTGAATGGTGTCTATAGTGACACCAGCCATAAGCGATACAAATAACTGTCCATCGTTTATCATTGGCTTCATTTGTGCAAACAAATTGTCGCTATGGTATGGTTTTACAGCTATAAATACGATATGTGCCTTTGGCAGGCAGTCTTCGAGATTATCGTAAACATCGAATCTGGTGTCTTTATTAAGGCTATCAATTTTTTTTGGATCGGTATCATATATTCTCAATTTATGTTTATTTAGTAATGGCGAGTCTGCCATACCTTCAGAATATGTTAAGCCCATATTACCGGCTCCAATGACTAATACTTTCATGATTTTATCTAATAGTTACACTCTATTTACTGCAAGGACTATACGATTGTGCCAATTAGAACGTCTAATTTTGAGAATTATGGAGTCCTAAAGTATTTGACTTAATCCTTGAGGTATCTAAAAGATTATAGCTTATTTATTGGTAATATCTAAATGCTAAAAATTTTGAGTACTGACAGGCTGTCGGTGACAAATTGTATAATGGCAATAAAAAAACCATCAATCCTTTAGAATTGATGGTTTTTAAAAGTATTTAATTGTTGCTTAGGAATGCGCCGTCAGCCCACGTGTTAGCCAGCCACTTTTATTAGCTGTAGCTATGGCGTAGGGTGTGATCCAGAACAAAGCAAAGGTGTACAGAATGCTATAGGTATACACCCAAAGCGCTTCTTTAACTTCATAACGATAGGAATAAAAGCCAACAGCAAATGAACCGGCGACCAGAATACTTATAATGCTCGACCCCAGAAATAGAAGGGGATGGGTCAATACAAAAAACAGCATAAAAATCACAAAGGGGTAACTCATGACTAAGGTTAGGAATTGACTAAAAAATAAAAGGCGACTTCCTAATTTACTACCCTCCTTAAAGTCTGTGAATACATATTTTGCCATCGCAATATTCTCTCTTACATTGCTACGTCCCCAGCGAATAAACATTTTATACAGACCAGGATATTTCTCCGGGACATTGGTGTAAGCCACAGCATTGTTTTGAAATAACACATGTTTTCCTTGTTTTAGAATCATATTAGTGAGCGCTCGGTCCTCACCAATATCTGAGGGTTGTCCCATAAAGGTCTGGTTGATCCACTCTGGTAAACACTCAAAAATGGCATCACGTCGGTATGCGGCTAGTGCACCTGGTGTACAGAGTACTGAGTTTAAATGGCTTTCTGCTGAACGTACAAATTCAAAACTCATCACAAAACTTACGTCTAACATTTTAGGAAGAATTTCCTTTTTATTATTGAGCACTCTAATATTTCCTGCCACAGCACCACAGTTTTTTTGAGTTACAAATGGGCTTACCAAGTTTTTTAAGGTGTCTTTGGTGACAATAGAATCACTATCTACAGTAATAAAAACCTCCCCGGAGCCTAAATGGAACCCTTTATAAAGTGCCTGGCGTTTCCCTTTATTTTCTGGCTGTTGATAGATCTCCAGGCGATCTCCAAGTTGTTTCTTAGCTATTAGCATGTAGATCCAGGTGTTGTCTGCACTACCATCGTCAATGGCAATTAATTGTAGCTTATCTTTAGGATAGTCGCTCTTTGCCAAACTCATAAGGGTGTCATACACCTGATGGCCCTCATTGTAAGCTGGAACGATAACAGTACAAGTAGGAAGTTCGTCGTTCGCAACAGCATCTATAGCTTTGTATTTGTAATAATTGTAGGCGGTATACAGAAAAAAGAACAGCTTGTATAAGAATAAGCAGCTGGCTACGGTTGCAAAGGTTAAACCTAATAATGAGCTTTTTCTGTTTAGATTGAATTGTAGTAAATCACTATGAAAGGTGTAAAAGAAAAACAGGCCCACTAGAAGAATAAAAAAGGTACTTAGGAGTACAATTTTATTATGTGGATTTTGGATCTTTTCATTACTATAAATTACAGTGCTTAGCTTAAGTTTTAATTGTGTAAATAAATAGGTTAAAGATTTGAGGGCTTTGTTATTTGAGGTCATGTTTGGTAATCTCCGTTTAAAATTTTAATGTTAACAAGAGATGTACGTGGTAAAACAGGATTTGGATCCTTTTTAGTATTTATTTAAGAGATAGTGGTTTTTTCATACAAAAAGCCCATCAAAATTTGATGGGCTTTTTTAATATTAAAAGTAGATAAGAAATTAATCTTCTTTCTTTTCTTCTCTTGGTTTCCTGTCGTCTCTACGATTATCGCGTCCACGATTGTCACGGTTACGATTATCTCGACCTCTGTTGTTATCTCGTCCATTACGATTATTATCTCTAGGCGGTCTTTCTTTAAAACCTTCTGGTTTTGGTAAGATAGCTTTACGAGATACTTTTTCCTTACGTGTTCTGGAGTCTATACCAAAGTATTTTACATCAAATACATCGCCCATGTTTACCACATCAGATACATTTTCTGTACGTTCCCAGGCAAGTTCACTAACGTGTAATAAAACTTCGTTTCCTGGTGCTTCAGTATATTCTACCACAGCGCCAAAGTCTAACATCTTAATGACCTTTACTTCGTAAACACTACCCACTTCTGGCTTAAATAATAATGAATCGATCTTTGCCATAACAGCATCAATCCCTTTTCTGCCAACACCAAGAACTTCTACAATACCTTCTTCAGTTACTGGATCTTCGTTAATAACAATAGTGGTATCTGTTTCTTTTTGTAATTCCTGAATGACTTTACCACCTGGTCCGATTAAAGCACCGATAAATTCGTTAGGTATACGACGCGTTACCATAGTTGGCGCATGATCTTTAACCTCTGCATTTGGTTCAGCAATAGTGTCAGTTAGTTTTTCTAAGATATGTAAACGACCTTCACGTGCTTGTTTTAAAGCATTTACAAGAATTTCGTAAGACAATCCTTTTACTTTAATATCCATTTGGCAAGCGGTAATACCATCTGCCGTACCAGTTACTTTAAAGTCCATATCACCAAGGTGATCTTCATCCCCTAAAATATCAGATAAAACAGCGTAGTTTCCAGACTCTGCATCAGAGATCAATCCCATGGCAATACCAGAGACAGGTTTCTTTAATTGTACACCAGCATCCATTAATGCCATTGTACCAGAACATACAGTTGCCATAGATGACGAACCGTTAGATTCTAAAACTTCAGATACTACTCTAACCGTATAAGGACAATCTTCTGGCACCATACCTTTTAAGGCACGTTGTGCTAAATTACCATGGCCAACTTCTCTACGAGATGTTCCACGGATGGGTCTTGCCTCACCAGTTGAAAACGGTGGGAAGTTATAATGTAAATAGAAACGCTCTTCGCCTTCAAAAGATGGCATATCTATTTGGTTAGCTTCTCTTGAGGTTCCTAACGTTACCGTAGCTAAAGCCTGTGTTTCTCCTCGTGTAAAGATAGACGATCCGTGTGTAGATGGTAAGTAATCTACCTCACACCAAATTGGTCTTATCTCATCTGTTTTACGACCATCTAAACGTAAGCCTTCGTTTAAGGTTAAATCTCTGATGGCAGCTTTTTCTGCTTTGTAATAATATTTTGAAATTAAATCGCCAAGTTCTTCTTGTTCTTCCTCAGAAAAAGTCGCTTTTATTTCTTCTTTTATTTCAGAAAATGCGTTGCTTCTTTCGTGCTTAGCAGAACCTGCTTTAGCAATTGCATATACTTTATCATATGCCATATCGTGAATTTTCTTAGCCAAGTCTTCATCAGATGGTTCCGGCTCATACTCACGTGTTTCTTTTTTACCAACAGCTTCAGCAAGTCTTACCTGAGCTTCACACTGTTTTTTAATAGCCTCGTGTGCAAACTTAATCGCTTCAGCCATTTCTTCTTCAGAGATCTCATCCATTTCACCTTCTACCATCATCACTGAATCTGCAGAAGCACCAATCATCATATCTAAGTCAGATTCTAATAATTGAGAACGTGTTGGGTTAATCACAAATTCGCCATTAATACGACCAACTCTGGCTTCAGAAATTGGACATTCAAACGGGAAATCTGATAATTGAATGGCAGCAGATGCGGCTAATCCTGCCATTGCATCTGGCATTACATCATCATCATGCGACATTAACTGGATCATCACCTGTGTTTCTGCGTGATAATCTTTAGGAAACAACGGACGTAAAACGCGGTCTACTAAACGCATCGTTAATACTTCTCCATCACTTGGTCGTGCTTCTCTTTTAAAGAAACCACCAGGATAACGCCCTGCAGCAGCAAACTTTTCTCTGTAATCTACAGTAAGTGGTAAAAAGTCTACTGGACTTTGCTTGTAATTAGAAACAACTGTACATAATAACATACATTTTCCAGACTGCACCACAACGCTACCATGCGCTTGTTTTGCTAATTTTCCGGTTTCGATAGAAATTTCTCTACCATCCCCAAGGTCAATGACCTCTTTAAATACTTTTGGAATCATAAATTTTTTAATTCTTGAATTGTACTGGCATCGCGCGACGTCGAAATGCCCAATAAAATTCTGTTAAACAATGGTCGTTGTGTTGTTGTGTGTAGTGTTGTTGACTTTAAAGTCTGACCAATGAAAAACTATAATTAGCTTCTTCAATGCGTAGTTTATACTCTGCGCTAGAGTTATATAAAAGCAAAAAGAGGCTCAAAAGCCTCTTTTTATTTATTTTCTTAATCCTAGTTCTTTAACTATTGCACGATATCTTAAAATATCTTTCTTAGTAAGGTAATCTAGTAAAGCACGACGCTTACCTACTAATTTAACAAGTGAACGCTCTGTGTTAAAATCTTTACGATTGTTTTTTAAGTGTTCTGTTAAATGGTTAATTCTTTCAGTAAATAACGCAATTTGCCCTTCTGCAGAACCTGTGTCCTTAGCGTTTTTACCGTGTTTTTTAAAGAGTTTCTCTTTAGCTTTTTGATCTAAATACATGCTAATATTATTGTAAATGATTTTTATGTACGTTGAAAGATTTTCTTCCAAGCGGCAAATATACGCAATATTTTTATTATGACCTTATAAAGTGCTTTGCTTTTTTGAGCTAATAAAATTTGCGAATCGACTAAATGAAAATGCTAAAAAATGATTAAATTTAGTAAAACTAACCAAATTACTTAATCCTATGCCAAGACGTTTACACAAAGTAAAGGGAGAACTGTTTGAAAGTATCTTTAAATTCGCCAATGGAGGGCTTTCAATTGTGAGTTTGGAGGGCAGATGGCTTAAGGTGAACAAAAGTATAACGGAGCTTTTAGGTTACTCGGAAGAAGAAATGTATGCATTGACATTTCAGGATATCACACACCGCGACGATTTAGATACCGACTTACAATACTTAGAACAACTGGTTAGCGGAGAAATTGATGACTACCAGATGGAAAAACGCTATTTCCATAAAAACGGTCATGTAGTTTGGGCTTTGTTATCTGTGGCAATGGTAAAGGACGATGCCGGCTTACCTATGTATTTTATTTCTCAGATTACCGATATTTCGGCACAAAAATCTGCAACATGGCATCTTCAGTTTCTAATGAATGTTGTAAAAGGACAGAACGAAAAATTAAAAGACTTTGCGCGTATTGCAACCCACGATTACAGAACCCATGTGGGTAACTTGGGTTCTATTGTGGAATTTATGGAGGAAGAGCAACAAGAAATTTGTGAGACAGAAAATTTTGAGATGCTAAAACAGGCAGTGTCTAATTTAGAAGATACCTTAAAGAATCTTAACATGATAAGATTAGATAAGCCGACTAGTTTTAATTCGCTCAATAAATTGTCCTTATCTGAGTATGTAGCCAATGCTATTTATAATGTTAATGCCATAGCTAAAAAGAATAAGTGTACCATCATCAATAATGTCGACTCAAATACTAATATCTGGGGCATTGAAGCATATCTGGATAGTATAGTGCTTAACTTTTTGACCAATGCTATAAAATATAGAGCGGAAGAACGTCCGCTTGTAGTTTCTATAGATAGTGAATTGAAGGATAAATATGTCGTATTAAAAATTAAGGATAATGGCCTGGGCATAAACCTGGAAGCCCATGGTGATAGATTATTCACTCTAAATGGCACCTTCCACAAGCATAAAGATTCCAGAGGTATCGGTTTATTTATCACAAAAAATCATATTGAAAGTATTGGTGGTAAAATTGAAGTAGATAGTGCAGTTGGTGTAGGGACCTGTTTTTCTATTTCGTTCTTAAAAGCATAAGAGCCTATTAATTTATCGGTATTATAACCTCTCAAAAGATTGATGGCATCCCTTGCTACAAGGTTTGTATAGTAACTTATCCAAATAGGCCTATCTCATTTACAAACATTTTTTTTACAATCTTTAAACCTTTTTGACGTTTACTGGTCTTAACAGTATATTAACATTAAAACAGAAATTATGAAAAATTTAAATGCATTAAAATCGGCTATCTTAAGTGTTGTGGTTTTAGGCTTAACATTTACATCTTGTAGTAATGAGGACACAGCTATAGATGCCAATAGTCAATTAGAAACTGGTGAAGAACTTATACAAGCTGCTGAAATGGATAAAATTGATGTTGTACTTGGTGACTTAATTATAGATGCCTATGAAGAGCAGGAATCTAACTTAGCAGATAAGTCTGGGTTTTATGCCAAGGATATTCCTGCATGTGTTACTATAACTGTCGTAGCTCAACAAGGTTACCGACAGGTCACTTTAGATTTTGGTACAGAAGGTTGCTTAGTTTATGGTCATATAATTAAGGGACAGATTGTTTTTGATTACACCAGAGATCCACAGGCACAAGAAATACTTATTAATTACAACTTAGTTGATTTTTATTTTGACGCAAAACAAGTGATAGGCAGTCGTACTATCTTAAAAGAATTATCTAACGATAATGGAAATCCACAGTTTACACACGACCTAAGTGTAACAGTGATCTGGCCTAATGGCTTAGAGGCATCGCGAGAGGGTACAAAAATTAGAGAATGGGTAGAAGGCTTTGGAAGTGGAATTTTTAGTGATAATGTATTCGAAATTTCTGGCGACTGGACAGCCACTTTTGTAAACGGGAACACCCATACCTATGAAGTTATTATTCCGTTACGTCGCGAGGTTATTTGTACTTATTTTGTAAGTGGAAGCTTTGATATGCAACGCACAAACTTTGGTGGTGTATTTGATTATGGCTCTGGAGAATGTGATAATCAGGCCACCTTTACCTTTAATAACGGACAAGAGATTGAAATTACATTGAATTAGAAAAACTTCAGTTTGATTGGTTGAATCTTAAACCCTCAGTGACTATGTATTTAGTTGCTGAGGGTTTTTAGATTATAAATTATCTATTGCCACCGAGATATTAACAATCACGTTGACCTTAAAATCTACAGGAGTAGTATTGAGTATTCCTTTAACTAATACCACACTCGATGTTCCGTGTTTAAATGCCTGGCTGCTTTGCTCTAATAAATAAGGATCATTGACTTCGAAACTAAAATTAGCATTGCTTGCTGCTTCTAAGTTTATCGGCTCTATATCGAATTGTGTACCACCAATTACAATTGAAGCATCAGAAAGAATAGCATTAGACTCACCCGTAAAATCTGTAATCTGGTAGGATAAGGAATTAATTCTTGCTCCTAAAATTAAGGGCTGATTATCTGAGATCTCCTGATTTGAAGACATATCTAAAAGTTCAGAACTACTGACTTGTTGCGCTACTGTCGAGCTGTTTGTAACGGTTATGGTATTGGTCACCACAAAGTTTTCTGTGACTGTGCGGAAGGTAAGTGGGGCTTCTTTTTCGCAAGCCGTAAAAGCAATAAAGAAAGTTAGTAGTAAGGTTTTAAAAGGTTTCATGGCAATAGGTAATTATAGCGTTAACCTTATAAAGATAAAATAAAAAAGAGATGAAAAATTCATCTCTTTAATTTATTTGGTTTTAACTCGTAAGGGTTGATTTTTGATCAGATCAATGTAAAGCGTCACTTTTCGCTTTAGATCTTTTCGATGCGTAATAAAATCCAGGAACCCATGTTCTAATAAAAATTCTGATGTTTGGAAACCTTCCGGTAATTCCTGACCGGTCGTGTCACGTACCACTCTTGGACCTGCAAAGCCAATAAGTGCTCCAGGTTCTGATATATTAATATCACCCAACATCGCAAATGATGCCGTAGTTCCTCCTGTTGTAGGATCGGTACACAACGAAATATATGGAATCTTAGCCTCGGCAAGTTGCGCCAGCTTTGCAGATGTTTTTGCAAGTTGCATTAGGGATAATGCAGCTTCCATCATACGGGCGCCACCAGACTTACTGATAATCATAAAAGGTGTTTTCTTTTTAAGGGCATAATCTGCAGCTCTGGCGATTTTTTCACCGACAACACTTCCCATTGAGCCTCCAATAAAACTAAAGTCCATACAGGCAATTACCAAATCCTGCCCATTGCATTTACCTACCGCTGTACGAACAGCGTCCTTAAGATTAGTCTTAGATTGCGCCGCTTTAAGACGATCTGGGTATTTTTTGGTATCTATAAATTTTAAAGGGTCTTTTGAAGACAAATTAGCATCTAATTCTGTGAATTTATTATCATCAAATAAAATCTCAAAGTATTCTTTACTGCCAATTCTCACGTGATAACCATCTTCAGGGCTCACGTAGAAGTTTTGTTCTAATTCCTTAGTGTCAATTATTTTACCAGTAGGAGATTTATACCAAAGTCCTTTAGGAGTGTCTTTCTTTTCCTCTGTTGAGGTATGTATACCTTTTTCTTTTCTCTTAAACCAAGCCATATAGAATTATGATTTACGATTTTAGATTAGTACGTCTTAAATCGGTACGTTTAGTTAGTTAATATTTGCAATTGCAAAGGGTACAAAATTACTATTTTTATTAAATATAACTCAAATATTAGTGCCTGTATCTTTACAATTAAACTTTGTAAACAAATAAATATCCATTAAACCCTTGATTTTGAGTTGTAATGGATATTTAAAAATAGCTCAAACACTTTTACAAAGTATCTACATTATTTAAATCTTCGAAGGCTTTCTTAAGTCGTTCTACAAACGCCGCTTCACCTTTACGTAACCACACCCGTGGATCGTAATATTTTTTGTTAGGGACTTCGTCACCATCTGGATTTCCTATTTGTGTTTGCAAATAATCACTTTTATCTTCGATATAGTCTCTTACACCACTTAAAAATGCCCATTGCATATCGGTATCTATGTTCATTTTAATAACACCATAGCTTATGCCTTCTCTGATTTCTTCCACAGTAGATCCTGATCCACCATGAAATACGAAATCGATGTGATTGTGTCCAACTCCAAATTTTTCGGACACATAATCTTGTGAGTTCTTTAAAATTTTAGGCGTTAATTTTACATTTCCAGGTTTGTATACGCCATGGACGTTACCAAAAGCAGCGGCTATTGTAAACTGGTCACTAATTTTACTTAATTCTTCATAGGCATAGGCAACTTCTTCTGGTTGCGTGTACAATTTAGAATCATCTACATCTGTGTTATCCACACCATCTTCCTCACCACCTGTTATACCAAGCTCAATTTCTAACGTCATACCCATTTTAGACATACGTTCTAAATAGGATTTACAGATTTCGATATTCTCCTCAATAGGCTCTTCGGATAAGTCGATCATATGCGAGCTGTAAAGTGGTTTACCTGTGTCTTTAAAATGGGCTTCGCTAGCATCTAATAAGCCATCAATCCAGGGTAATAGTTTTTTAGCACAATGATCTGTATGTAAAATTACGGGAACACCATAAGCTTCTGCCATTTGGTGCACATGCTTAGCACCGGCTATTGAACCTGCAATGGCCGCTTTCTGATCTTCGTTACTTAACCCTTTACCGGCATTAAATTGTGCACCTCCATTAGAAAACTGAATAATTACTGGTGCATTTAATGCTTTAGCAGTTTCTAAAACACCATTTATGCTGTTAGATCCAATAACGTTTACCGCTGGTAATGCAAATCCTTTGGCCTTTGCGAGTTTAAAAATATCCTGTACTTCTCTGCCTGTAGCAACTCCTGGTTTAATATTGTGACTCATAGTTTTTTAGGTTGAAATTAGATATCAAAAGTACGTAAAATTTGAGTATTTACTGGCTTAGGTGAGGCCTAAAATTTCGAAATCGTTATCGTAAAGTAATCTAAAATGGATAGTTAATACCTATGTTGTAAACTGCGTTTCTGAAGTTGTAATCGTAAAACCAACGGTTGTCAATATCTTGTGAAGGGTCATAGGTTTTAAAGCCAATATCGAATCGTAAAACAAAAAAGTCGAAATCGTAACGAATACCAAATCCAGAGCCAATAGCAATATCTTTAAGTGAACTGATCCCCGAAAATGTAGCGGCATCATCTTCTACATTATCTAAGACATTCCAAATATTCCCCGCATCTACAAAAAGAGCCCCTCTAAAATTTCCAAATAAAATAAAGCGCTGTTCTGCACTAAGATGAATTTTAAAGTTAGCTTCGTTAAACTCATTAGTGCTTTTAGAACTTCCAGGCCCAAGGTTATATGCTGTCCACGCACGATTGTCGTTTGGTCCACCAGCAAAAAAACTTTCTGCAAACGGTATACTGTTAGAATTGCCATAAGGAATTGCAATACCTGCGTAGCTTCTAAAAGCAAGAATATTGTTTCGTCCTAAATCGAAGTACTTAATATAATCGACCTCTGTTTTTAAATATTGCGAAAAAGCCACACCAAATACCTCATAACTATTATTTTCATTTTTAGTAGCACCTGATAATCTTGAAATGCTGGATAGTAAATTACCAGCGATTTCAATACGCCATTTAAAAATAGAGAAATCGTTATCAAAAATGTTTTGTCGCTTATCTTTTTTGTAATCAAAACTTGAGGAGAAAATCAGGTTATTTTCTGTTAATCGCTGTTTACGCTCGTCAATGTTTTTTACAGTTATAAATTCTTCATCATTTGGAGATAAGTTGGTTGCACCGTTTAATACATCTGCAATAAACATATCTGCTGGGGCAAACGGATTAGAAGTATTTTCTTGAAGCGTTTCGTTGCTATTGATATAGCCAATGTCTCTCGCGATGGTATTTAAACTACTAAAGGAATTGGAATAGACACCAAAATAATTGTTGGTATTTAAGTTCTTAACAAACTGAACATTAAATAGCTCTAAATTATTTGATACTGTAGTTGTAGGTAACCAGTTATAGCTTACAATACCCGACAAGGTTTGTTTATCTAAACCAATATTTTGTTGACCAGTTGCTGATAAGCTAATCGCCGTACTGGGAGACATATATTTAGGAATAAGCTTATCGGTATTAAAGGGCGTAAATAAACGTGGAATCGTTAACCTTATACTACCACCAAATTCGTTAATGTCAAAAAAGGAAGTCACGTCTTCATTTTTGTCTTTTGATGCGCCAACCGCCGCTATCCCGCTAATATCTAGAGTTTCTGCTCCTCTAAAAATGTTTCTAATTTTTAGTCCGGGACTTACAGAAAACCCGATGGTCTGGATATTACTTTGCGTAATATCGAAATCCAAGGCAAACTGATATTTCTTTTTAGGTTCGAGATAAATATTTGCTATAAGAGATGAGTCTGCTTCATTTTCTAAATAGCTAATATTTGGATATCTGAACATCTGTAGATCGTTAAGGTAGCGTGACGTTCTGCTTCTTGCCAGATCGCTATATAAATCACCCTTATTTATAAATATGGCATCAGCAATAGCCTTGGGTCTAAACCGTAATCCATTTTTACTGTAGAACTTGTAATCTTTATAAGTAGTGGTATCTGAAATGGCTTTAAAGCGGTTCTCAAAATTATCGTCGGTGAATATGTTAACCGCTTTGATCTTGTAGACCTTAAATGGCTCTACTCGTGTAGAATCATCTGTGCGGATACTTCTGTCACTGATTATAAGATCCGTATTTATTTTATAGTTGGTACCAATGGTATCTGTAACAAATCTAATGTTGTCCTTACCAAAATAATAGAATCCCTTGTTACGAAGGTAGGTATTGATTCGCGCTCTTTCATTTTCAAAATTTTCTTCATCGTATTGCTCGCCTTCTATAAGATAAGACGATTTGCTGAAATTGGAATATAATGAATCGATAGCAGGGCTACTTATAATAGGTGTTATGGAGTCTAATAGATAAGGGTTATTTGTAGTTACTTTATAGGTGACCTGTGCACGTTTATTACTGTCCCTTTCTATCTCGTAATTCACCTCATTGTTAAACCAGCCTTTGCTAAAGTAGTATTTCCGTAAATTGTTGGCCGTTTTTTCGGTTTTATTTTCGTTAAGTATTGTTGGTGCTTCACCTGTACGTTTCAACCAGCTATTAAAGTCTCTTTTAGACTCGAGCCATTTATCGAACTGCTTTTTTGATAGCAAGGCAACCTTTCGTTTTACCTCAAGCGAGTCACTGAGTATGTTGGCTCTGATAATGGAGTCTATGTTTGGACGCGCCAGATTGTAGATATGTAATCTCAGCGGAATTGGGAGGCCCAATAAGCCATTCATCCCTAAATTTGTTTTCTGAATAATGATATTGTTGATGCGCTCTTCACTGGTCTTTTTACCATCTACAAGAATGGTGTTTTCTGTAATTAAATGGTCTCCCTTTTTTACACGTTTTACCACATTACAGGAAGTTAAAACTGCTAAAAACACAAGGCAAATAATGCTTTTACAAAGCTGGCCTCGGTTTGTATTAGAATATAAATTGCGTGTGTGCAGGTTCAATAGTTTTACCGTTTAATTTTATAATGTGTAAGCGATACAAATATTAGTCTAAAAAAAGGTTTACTTTGTATTTTTACCTAACAAATGTAAAGACATTTTAATGTTATCAAAGAATCAAATAAAGTTAATTAAAAGTTTAGGCCAAAAAAAATACCGACAGCAATTAAGTTTGTTTACAGTAGAGGGTATTAAAGGGATTAATGAGTTTCTAAAGTCCAATTATGAATTGGATTCATTATATACCACAGAAATGATTTTTGAAACCAACGAACGTAAGATTATTGAAATTTCAGAATTGGAATTACAAAAGATCAGTGCTTTAAAAAATCCAAACACCGCTCTAGCCATATTCAAAATTCCTGAACCTGGCGTAGTAAGTCAACACGGCTTAATCGTAGCATTAGATGAGGTGAGAGACCCAGGCAATTTAGGGACAATAATAAGGCTATGTGACTGGTATGGTGTTAAACAGCTTGTGTGCAGTAGTAAAACTGTAGATTGCTATAACCAAAAAGTGGTACAGGCTACCATGGGTTCTTTAACACGTGTCCAAATAAATTATATGGATTTAGAGCCCTATTTAAAGGCATTGTCCATTCCGATTTATGGCACATATATGAATGGGGAAAATATCTATACGACTCAATTACCTAAAGAAGGTATTATTGTTTTAGGAAATGAGGCTAACGGTATTTCAACAACTATTGAAGGTTACGTTACTCAAAAATTGGCCATACCAAGGTTTGGCGATAGCTCAAGTACAGAGAGTTTAAATGTAGCAAACGCAACAGCAATAGTATTAAGCGAGTTTAGAAGACGCGTTATTGAAAGGTGAAATTAATAAACACACCACGTGTTTGCATATCTGCAATATTACCTGTCCAGGGGCTATTAGGATCTTCATCTCTTACCAGTTCATCATTAAAGGAAAATATACCTCTTATCGATGGCGTAAATTTAAACCACATTAAATAGAAGTCTACACCAAAACCAATCTCATAGAAAAATGTGTTTTTTCTCATTCTAAACTGGCCTGAGCTATTATCATCAGGGTTATTTTCATTACTGGATAAGTTTAATGCTGTAGAAACCCCTCCAAGAACAAATGGTTTAAAATTATTGATGCGTTTGGTAGAAAATTTAAGTAAAAGCGGTAGGTGTATATAAGTAGATTTTACTTCACGTAGCAGATCTGCATCGCTAAACTCTGTTGCTCCAAAATAACTTTCATCATAACGTAGGTTTCTGGTTGTAAAAAATACACCAGGTTCAAAACGCAAATTCATAAAATTATTGATGCGCATATCACCAATTAATCCAAGGTGAAACCCAAATGAATCATCGACTAAAATATCGTCTAGATCTTCATTGTATTCGAATTTAAAATCATATTGATTAAAGCCTAAAAAATAACCCCAGGACAAAAATTTCTGATCAATAAAGTCAGGGTTATTGGCGACCTTTTCCTTTGTAAATAACTGGGCTGATATATTTTGAGATGCAAAAATAAATGCTAAAATAATTACGATTCGCTTCATATTATGCTTTTGATGCAGTATAAATAGTTGCCACTCCCATAGTTTGTGGCTTGTGTTCGACATTAATAAACCCAATTTTTCTTAAAATATTGTTTAGCTGTTCTCCATATGGAAAAACGGATGCAGACTCGCTTAAGTATTTGTAAGCTACACGATCTCTGGAAAATAACTTGCCAATAGCTGGTAACATAAATTTTGAATAGGCATTATACCCTAATTTAAAGACTGGATTGGTGGGTACTGATGTTTCAAGAATTACAAATATGCCATCGGGTTTTAGCACCCTTAGAATTTCAGTAAGTCCTTTTTCTAAATTCTCAAAATTTCGAACGCCAAAAGCAACTG
Source organism: Winogradskyella sp. (assembly GCA_013002225.1). Lineage (GTDB taxonomy): Bacteria > Bacteroidota > Bacteroidia > Flavobacteriales > Flavobacteriaceae > Winogradskyella. The sequence goes on along the minus strand of JABDKL010000013.1, from coordinate 90,596 downwards.
TTATTGCATCGAAGGTGTTAGCTTCAAACGGGAGATCTTCAGAATCTCCAATGACCATTGAAATTACGCTATCTAATTTTTTATCTGAAATTTTTTGACGACCGACCTCTAACATACCGTCACTAATGTCTAAACCTATAATTTCTTTTGCCGAAGTTTCGGTTAAATTTATAGCCAAGTCACCAGTGCCAGTAGCAATATCTAGTATGTTTTCGGGCTGTTTTTGTTTTACGAGTTCAACTACTTTTTTGCGCCACTTTACGTCTATCCCAAAAGAGATCACACGGTTTAAACCATCATATTCTTTTGAGATAGTATCAAACATTTTAGTTACCTGAGCCTTCTTAGTTGCTTCACTATCTTTATATGGTTTTACTTTTTTGGACATCAATAAAATTTTTGCAAATATATGGATTACTTATAAGTCCGTATAACTTTAAATGCTTTAGGTAGTTATTATCTGACAACTTGGTTTCACTTGTAACTTCTTAGTATATTTGCACGTCCATTTTAATACTATAGAATGAAAATAATTATCGCAGGTGCTGGAGAGGTAGGGTTTCATTTGGCAAAATTATTATCTTATGAGTCTCAAGAGATCACCCTTATAGATACGAAAAAGGACAGTCTTACGTATGCTGGGGAACATTTAGATATTAGAACCATTAAAGGAGATGCTACATCTATTGCCATTTTAAGAGATGCACGTATAGATACCGCAGCACTTTTTATTGCGGTCACCTCCTCTGAAACGACTAACATTACAGCATGTGTATTGGCCAAGCAACTTGGTGCACAACGTACTATAGCTCGTATTTCTAATACTGAATTTATTGATGAAAAAGAAACGATAGGATTTTCGCAATTTGGTATCGATGAATTAATCTCGCCAGAGTCTTTAGCAGCATCCGAAATAGAGCTATTGCTTAATCAGTACGGTTTTAACGATACTTATGAGTTTGAGGATGGAGCATTAACGATGCTGGGCTTACGTCTGTCCAGAACAGCAACCTTTGTCGGTAAAACAGTTAAAGAGGCCGCGGCAATTTTTCCGGAGTTACATTTTATCCCCATTGCTATTCAGCGTTATGGGACACAATATACCATAATACCAAGAGGCGACACACAATTTAAAGAAGGGGATAAGGTTGTTTTTATGACCTCAAAAGGCGGTGATGCAGAATTGTTTGATTTATCTGGAAAGGTAAAAGTGGATATTAAAAACGTAATGATTCTTGGGGGAAGTAAAATAGGCTTTAAAACAGCTAAAGATTTGTGCGCCAGTAAGTTTAATGTAAAAATTGTAGAAAGTAAAAAGGGGGTTGCAGAAGACTTAGCAGAAGATTTACCAAACGCCTTGGTTATTTGTGGAGATGGACGTAATGTTGAGATTTTAGAAGAGGAAAATATATCAGACACGGATGCCTTTATCTCCGTAACTGGGAATTCGGAAACTAATATTATGTCTTGTTTACTCGCAAAATCTAAAGGGGTCAAAAAAACCATTGCTTTAGTAGAGAATATGGACTATTATCAGTTATCCCAGTCTATTGGTATAGATACACTCATCAACAAAAAATTACTTGCGGCTAATAATATTTTTAGATACATCCGTAAAGGTGAGGTTGTGGCTATGACCAAATTAACCAATATGAATGCAGAACTACTAGAGTTTGTTGTAAAACCAAATTCGAAGATCACCAATAAGGTGATTAAAGACCTAAATTTTCCGAGGTCAGCCATATTTGGAGGCGTAATAAGAAACGGAATAGGTTTAATACCTTTAGGGAGTTTTAAAATAGAAGCAGGGGACCGTGTGGTTGTTTGTTGTTTGCCAAGGTCAATTACAGAAGTGGAAGCATTTTTCTCATAGCTTATGTCCAGAATGAAGCTTAATTATAAAATTATATTCCATTTTTTTGGATTGCTATTGTTGTTTAATGGCGGATTTATGCTCCTTGCAACGCTGGTAAGTCTTATCTATAAGGATGGTGTAACGTTGCAACTTTTTCTGTCGGGCTTAGTCACCTTACTTATTGGTACATTCGCCATGACTGGTACAAGAAACCATCGTAAGGAAATGAATAAACGCGAGGGGTATATTGTTGTGGCCTTTGGTTGGATTGTGATGTCATTAACTGGGACCTTACCCTATATGGTTACAGAGGCAATTCCTTCTTTTACTAATGCGTTTTTTGAAACCATATCCGGTTATACAACTACAGGAGCCAGTATTCTTAACGACATCGAAGTTATACCCGAAGGGGTTTTATTTTGGCGAAGTATAACACATTGGATTGGAGGTATGGGTATAATTGTACTTGCCATTGCCATTTTGCCATTACTTGGGGTTGGTGGTATGCAGTTGTTTGCTGCAGAAGCTCCGGGACCTGGCGGCGATAAGCTACATCCTCGTATTACGGATACAGCAAAACGTTTATGGCTTATTTATGTAGGTTATACAATTGCTGAAACGATATTACTGCAAATTGCGGGCATGTCCTTTTTCGATGCTATTAACCACGCATTAAGTACGTTGTCCACAGGTGGTTTTTCTACAAAAAATGCGAGTGTTGCGCATTGGAATGATAACCCTGCCATACAGTATATCATAATGTTTTTTATGTTCTTAGCAGGAACCAATTTTGTACTAAGTTATTATCTGTTTAAGGGAAAGGTTGTAAACATGCTAAGGGACGAAGAATTTAAACTATACTTCAAGTTTATAGCCGTCTTTACAATAGTAGCTGCACTTTTGATCTATTTTAGAGCAGACATTTCACAGTCTTCAATTGCTCACCCCATGGTGTTGGGAGAAGGCGAAAGCGCTATAAGACATGCCTTGTTTCAGGTGTTAGCCATTGTAACAACCACTGGATTTGCAACTGCAGATTATACAATGTGGACGCCATTTTTAACGGTATTCTTTTTTGGATTAATGTTTTTAGGTGGTTCAGCTGGTAGTACTTCGGGAGGCGTCAAAGTTGTGAGACACCTCATTTTAATCAAAAATGGTTTTTTAGAATTTAAGCGCGCACTACATCCTAATGCTATTGTTCCTGTGAGGTATAATAATAAATCAATTTCAGGAGACATCGTTTTTAACATACTGGGCTTTTTTATCTTATACATGCTGTCATTTATTATCGGAGCATTAGTGTTTTCAATGTTTCAGATTGATTTTGAATCTGCGATAGGTTTATCGGCTTCAAGTTTAGGAAATGTTGGTCCGGCATTAGGTGATTTTGGTCCTGCCAATAATTACGCAGCATTACCGCCTTTAGGAAAATGGTGGGCTTCCTTTTTAATGCTTATTGGTCGTTTAGAATTGTTTACAGTCCTCATTTTATTAACGCCTTTCTTCTGGAGAAATAGATAATCATTTTAATATTTTTTGACTTATTATAGCATTTAGCCAGCCTATATTTTTACTGATATTTTAACTGTTTTTAAAGCTTAATGCTTTGCTATTGTTGTAATTAAGCTTGTAACATTTTACAGTGTTGTACGTCATATCTGTGTAACCAATTAAAATTCATCAATCATGGAATTAGTATTAAATCAGGAATTAGAATATGTGCCAGAACCCATTGAGGTGCTAAGATTTAAAAATCGTGGACTTTTAAACTCCAATTATAAATCTCTTGTAAAACAAAATTTCAGTAGGTCTAAATCAAAGTCCATATTCGGAATAAGACAGCGTCTTAAATCTACTCAGTTTAATACCATTAATCACACAGCTGTAATTTTAAAAATATCAGTTTTTGCCATTTTATTTGTAGCATTATTCTGATCTAATTTTATCAGTTACTTATAATTTCTTAATCAGCTTACCAGTATTGTGAGATTAACTGTTAAGCAGCGCTTGGACGGCAATTATAAATTACAATAATATAACCATTAAAACTTAAAAACTATGAGCTTCGGAGGGTCTGCACAGGCAATGATTACAACGCTTAAGAACAATGCGAAAATGCGATCTACGCGGGATAAGTTTAAGAAAACACTAGGAGGTTATCGTTCTAATCCTAAACCAGAATACAATTTACCTGAGGCCACCCCGAAAATGCTGAACGACATAAGAGTGCGTATAAAAAGGGAGAACAGGAGCAGAAGGCTCAAAATTATTGTTTCGACAATTGTTATTGTTGCCACCTTAGCGAGTCTTCTATTTATATAAAAAAAAGCTAAAACGACCACAATCGTTTTAGCTTTTCATTTAAAGTTATTAGATGCTTAGACTTTAGGTCAGTGCTAATTTAATTCGTTTAATGGCCTCTATAATATTTTCTTTTGAAGCAGCATATGAGATTCTGATACAATCTGGATTACCAAAAGCTTCGCCAGTTACTGTAGCCACAAGTGCTTCTTCGAGTAAAAACAAAGACATATCCGAAGCAGAATTAATGGTTTTACCTTTAATTGTTTTGCCAAAGAAAGAAGAGACGTTAGGAAATACATAAAATGCACCTTCTGGCTCATTGGTTTTAAAGCCTTCTATTTGGTCCAAAAGTTCTAATACAATAGTTCGACGTTCTTTAAATTCGTCAACCATATATTGAATTTTAGAAGCAGGAGACTCTAAGGCGGTAATTACAGCACGTTGCGCTATACAATTTGCCCCGCTGGTAACTTGTCCTTGCATTTTATTACAAGCCCTCGCAACATTCTCAGGTGCGCCAATATATCCAATTCTCCAACCGGTCATTGCAAATGCTTTTGAAACGCCATTTACAGTAATGGTTCTATCGTACATATCATCAAACTCAGCGATGCTAAAATGATCACCTTTAAAGTTTATATGTTCGTAGATCTCATCTGATACGACATAAATATTAGGATGTTTTTGCAGCACATCTGCCAGTGCTCTCAGCTCCTCCTTACTATAAACCGAACCACTGGGATTGCAGGGCGAACTGTACCAAATCATTTTAGTCTTCGGTGTAATAGCCGCTTCTAATTGTGCAGGAGTCATCTTAAAATCGTTCTCGATATCTGTTTTAACTTCAACAGGGACACCTCCATTAAGCTTAACAATATCACTATAACTCACCCAGTATGGGCAAGGTAATATCACTTCGTCGCCATCATTTAAAAGCACTGCTGCAATATTATACAGGGCTTGTTTTGCTCCTGTAGAAACTACAATTTGCTTTGCATTGTAACTTAAATTATTATCGCGCTTAAATTTAGTGATTATGGCAGCTTTTAAATCAGAATAGCCATCTACCGGAGAATAGCTGTTGTAATTTTGATTTATAGCTTCAATAGCGGCCTGTTTAATAAAATCGGGCGTATTAAAATCGGGTTCGCCAAGGCTAAGCCCAATAATGTCTTTACCTTCCTCTTTCAGTTCTCTGGCCTTTGCGGCCATTGCCAAAGTTGCTGAGGTTGATAGATTATTGATTCTATCAGATAGTTGGTTCATACTAATAGTGGTAATAAAATTAGGCTTGCATTGCAGGGTTTGTCCCCATTTCTTTTAGAAATTTAAAATGTGCAGCTATGGCCTTTCTGGTTGTTTCGTATTCCTTGTATGGTAAGTTAAATTCCTTAGCAGTGTCTTTAACGATCTTAGAAATTTTCCCATAATGAATATGACTGATATGTGGAAAAATATGATGCTCTACCTGATGGTTTAAGCCACCTGTATACCAGTTTATTAACCAATTTTTAGCACCAAAGTTTACAGTCGTTTTTAATTGATGTATCGCCCAAGTGTTTTTCATCGTACCGTCTTGTTCAGGCACTGGCATTTCTGCTTCGTCCATAACGTGCGCTAATTGAAAAACAATACTAAGAATTAAACCTGCAACATAATGCATAATAAAAAATCCAATTAAAATTTTATACCAGGCAATATCTGTAAGTACTATAGGTAGTACTATCCACATAGAAATATAGATGAGTTTTGAAACGACTAGTTTACTCCAGTTTACTACAGGGTTTGGAAATTTACCATAAGATAACTTACGTTTCATGTAGCGACTCATTTGTTGAAAGTCTGTCGTAATCGCCCAGTTTATAGTTAGTAAGCCGTATAACAAAACAGAATAGTAATGCTGAAATTTATGATGTTTATGCCATTCCGAGTGTTTTGAGAATCTTAATATTCTTCCTGCTTCTAAATCTTCATCATGACCATGAATGTTAGTATAGGTATGGTGCAAAACATTGTGCTGTACTTTCCAATTGTATACATTTCCTGCAAGAATATAAATGCTGCTTCCCATGAGTCTGTTTATCCATTCTTTATTGGAGAATGAGCCATGATTACCGTCATGCATTACATTCATACCCACACCAGCCATACCAATACCCATAACTATTGTTAAAAGCAATTGCCCCCAGGTTGGAATGTTAAGCGTAAGTAATAAAAAGTAGGGAGCCAAAAATAACCCAAACATAACGATGGTCTTTACCCAAAGCTGCCAGTTTCCTGTACGTTTGATATTGTTTTCTTTAAAATAAAGATTAACACGTTTGTTTAAGGTTCTAAAAAATTTCGCTGAATCAACTCTCGAAAAGGATAATGTTTGTTGTGCCATGTATTAAATTTAAGATATAACGTATCTTTCTGTGATAGATTATAAAGCGGCAAAGATAGTTAATAATTAAAGTCAATCGTTTACCAATACGTTAATTTATGCAAACTAAAATAATGTACTTTTGCCAAAACTGCAATAAATGGATTTAATTTTAAAATATTTTCCGGATCTTACTGAGCATCAAATAAAACAATTTGAAGACCTTGAAGGGTTGTATAAAGACTGGAATTCAAAAATTAACGTTGTATCTCGCAAAGATATCGATGAGTTATATTTGCGGCACGTACTTCATTCTTTAGGTATTGCTAAGGTCATACAATTTACTGATGGTTCTAACATTTTAGACGTTGGTACTGGTGGAGGATTTCCGGGAGTACCACTTGCCATATTATTTCCAGATTGCCAATTTCATTTAGTAGATAGCATCAATAAAAAACTTAAAGTAATTAACGGTGTTTGTGAAGCTATTGGTCTAACAAATGTTAAAACGACACATAGTAGAGTAGAAGCGATAGATGAGACCTTCGACTTTATAGTAAGTAGAGCCGTGACTGCCATGCCTGAATTTACCAAATGGGTAAAAGGAAAGATTATTAGAAGGCAACAGAATGAACTTAAGAATGGAATTTTGTATCTTAAAGGTGGCGACTTAACTGAAGAATTAAAACAATACACCAATGTAAAAGCCTACTTACTGTCCAATTATTTTGAAGAAGAATTTTTTGAAACAAAAAAGGTTATTTATTTACCGTTAAAATATAAATAACTTTATTAAAAGGAGGCGTTATTGTAATCTCACATAATCTCGATTTATTACACTTGTTGGTGATCATCTCTTATTTTTGGAATACAGTATTCAGTTTACAAATTGATTAGAATTGAAATTCTGTTAAACTGACCACGAGCATATATGTAGCCATGCAAATCTTCCAGAATTGAGATTTTAGAAGTGGTCTTTCCTAAAATTGACTGTAAATGTTACATTAATTCATATGCGAGACGATTCTTCTTGCAGCGCTTATTATTGCTTAGTTAGTATAAGGAAATCAGATTGTATAAGTAGAGTCAATATTTAACAGACGTTCTATACTAGGCAAAAAAAATCCTTAAAAGCAGTACTTCTAAGGATTTTATATAAATCAACAATACTAGTTATCCTAAAAACGGATACCTGTAATCTGTTGGTGTTACAAATGTTTCTTTAATTAATCTTGGAGATACCCAACGTAATAAGTTTTGAGCACTTCCAGCTTTGTCATTAGTGCCTGAAGCTCTTGCTCCCCCAAATGGCTGCTGACCTACAACTGCACCAGTTGGTTTATCATTTATATAAAAGTTTCCAGCTGAATTTTGCAGCGCTTTAGTTGCTTCCTCAACAGCATATCTGTCTGAAGAAATGATAGCACCTGTTAAGGCGTACTCACTGGTGTCGTCAACAAGCTTTAAAGTCTCTGAAAACTTATCATCTTCATAAACATATATTGTAATTACCGGGCCAAATAATTCCGTACACATGGTCGTATATTTTGGACTTGTTGTAACAATAACGGTCGGCTCAACAAAATACCCTTTAGACTTATCATAATTTCCACCAGCAATGATTTCCGCATCGCTATCTGCTTTTGCACCATCAATATATTTTGCCAGTTTGTCAAATGAACCTTCGTGTATCACTGCTGTAATAAAATTGCTCATATCTTCTGGAGATCCCATTTTAAAGGTTTTAAGGTCTTCTATCAAATAGGATTTAACATCTTCCCAGATACCTTTAGGAATGTAAGCTCTCGAAGCAGCACTACATTTTTGTCCTTGGAACTCAAACGCACCACGTGCAATTGCTGTGGCGACTTGTTTTGCATTCGCAGATTTGTGAGCTACTATAAAATCTTTACCACCAGTTTCTCCAACAATCCTTGGGTAGGTTTTGTAATTATGAATGTTATTACCAATTTGTTTCCATAATTCTTTAAACACATGGGTCGATCCAGTAAAGTGTAATCCAGAAAAATCCGGACTTGCCAGTACCGTATTGGTAATCATTTCAGGATCTCCAAAAACAACATTAATTACACCATCTGGTACACCTGCTTCTTTAAATATATCCATGATCACTTTAGCCGAATAAACTTGACTATCACTCGGTTTCCAGACAACTACATTGCCCATTAGTGCCATACATGCCGGTAAATTACCTGCAATAGCTGTAAAGTTAAATGGTGTTACCGCATAAGTAAAACCTTCTAAAGGTCTGTATTCAACTCTGTTCCATGCGTCACTTGTACTTTCTGGTTGTTCCATGTAAATGTCAGTCATAAACTGAACATTAAAACGCAAGAAATCTATAAGTTCACAAGCTGCATCAATTTCCGCCTGGTGTATAGTTTTAGACTGTGCAATCATTGTAGCGGCGTTAATCTTTGCGCGGTATGGGCCTGCAATTAATTCTGCCGCTTTTAAGAATATACCAGCGCGCTGCTCCCAAGGCATTTGAGACCAGGATTTGCGAGCTTCTAATGCAGTTGCAATAGCTTCTTCTATATGTTTTTGTTCCGCAACATGGTACTCACCAACAATATGTTTATGATCGTGTGGTGGGGACATAGTTCTGGTGTTACCAGTTTTAACATCCTTTCCATTTATGTACATTGGGACTTCGACCTTGCTGTTAAACATTGCTTTGTAAGCCTCTGATACTGCTTTACGTTCAGGAGAACCTGGCGCATAAGATTTAACAGGTTCATTTATTGCTACAGGTACATTAAAGAATCCTTTTCCCATAATATATTCTATTTTTTAGTTTAATTTTTGAAAGTGCAAAGGTACAATATTTATGACAGATTATAGATTTGAAAGGGCATAGTTATCTTAGGTGTTATATAATAATTTTGTAAGTTGGCAATTAAAATTTTAGAAGTAGTATATGCTTAACGAGGATGCCTTTATTATCACACTTGCCTACCCGGAAACTATCGTTTTGCACGCTGAAGAATGGTATTCAAAATTTTTAAGATATTTTTTTATTGGAAACAAGAATCACGTGAGAGCAGGGCATGCTGCTCTAGTATTGATCAAAAAAACGACAGGAGTTCTTGAGTACCATGATTTTGGTAGATATATAACGCCTTCACCTAATGGAAGAGTAAGAGGTAAAGAAACAGATTTTGAATTAGACTTCCCTATTATAGCTAAAATTGAAAATGGGCTCATACTTAATTTGAAAGAAATTCTTAGATATTTGGCAACACATCCTAAATTGACACATGGAGAGGGACAGATGTATGCCTCAGTATGCAGCAGTGTGGACTATAATTTTGCCAGGACACATATTAATAAAATGCAAGCTAAAGGACTTATTAGATATGCAGCATTTATTAAAAATGCGAGTAATTGTGCGCGTTTTGTTACAAATACTCTAATTGCAAGTGTGACTGATAAGCGTGTAAGGCAAAAGCTAAAACGATCTAAATTTTTTACACCAAGTACTATAGGTAATGTTATTAAAGCAGATACAAATTCAAAGATCTATTTGGTATCAGAAGAAGGTATGTTTTTAAAATTTCAATCGTCTGTTTGGCGTGAGAATTTACGTTTATTTTTAGATACTTTGACGGATTATAGCCCGAGTTTAGAGGGTACATTAAGGCCAAAACATAATAATCAAAAAGCCAAACACGCTCAGTGGTTAGGAGGAATAGCTGCAGGTGCCTGGTTTGAATTAAATGATATTGGAAGTAAATCGGAGTATAGGTTTAGACGCATATCGCCTTATGGTCATGTAGATTGTGATGGGATTTATCTTGCCACTGATACCAGCTTTGATATTAACAAAAAATATCAGTTTGTTCATTATTCAAATTGCTTGTTTTTTCATATTGAACAAGACTCGATAACATATCGATTTGAATATAAAAAAAGCTTAACAAATTAATTTAGAGCGAAAGGTGCGCTTAATTTAAAGGATGGTATATACACTTTAAACTTATTTGCTTTTGTAAAGTTCACCATATTGTAATGACCTTGCATAGCTCCAAATGGAGACGTAAGCAGGCATCCAGAATTATAGGTGTGCGATTCTCCAGGTTTTAAAACGGGTTTTTTGCCAATAACACCTTCACCTTCTATAATTTCTTCATTATTAAGAGCATCTAGAATTTTCCAATGTCTCGAGTTGAGTTGTACCGAATCTTTACTTTGGTTTTCTATCGTTACTTTGTATCCAAAAGCAAAATGCACTTTATAATTTTTATAAAATGTACCTTCGAAATTCGTTTCTACCGAAATTTTAATACCGCTTGTAACTTGTTGAACCATATGTATTAATAATAGTGTGTGCTAAAATAGCATAATTTTTCGATGCTAAATAAAATCTTGGTTAAGATACAGAAATTTTTAACATATTCTGTGCTACAAAGGATTCGATTGATGTAAAGAAGGCAAAAATATCTTCCTCTTCAAGTTGGGAGTTAATGGTAACCATGCGCACAAACTCCTGATTATTAAAATTTCCATAACCAACCATCAATTCGGCATTTTCATATAGCGCTGTACATAAATCTCTTGCTGAAATGTTTTTATATTTAAAACAAACCGAAATGGAATCATCAAAACTATAAAGCTCGTAATCCTTATGTTTAGTAATGTAATCTCTGGCAAGTTTGGCTAAAGAAAATTGTTTATCTACTATTTTTTCTAATCCTTTTGTGCCGGTAAACTTCCACAATGTCCAAAACTTTAAAGCATCGTTTCGTCTTCCACATTGTAAAGAAGTTTTGCCAAGATTAAAATCGTCAGTATCAGTTTGGTATAGATAATCGGCATCATTAGAAAAGGAATGATGCAGTTGAGTTTTATTTTGAGTTACGATTATTGAGCAACTTAAAGGCGTTCCCAACATTTTGTGTGCATTTATGCTAAAAGAGTCAGTATGCTCCAGGCCTTTTACCAGATGCTTGTATTTAGTACTAAAGATAACGCCTCCGCAATAGGCGCCATCCACATGTAACCATAAATTAAATGATTTACAAATCGTGTTTATGGCTTCTAGATCATCAAAAGCTCCTAGTACTGTAGTGCCTGAAGTAGCATTAACAAGAAATGGTATATATCCTTTTTCAATGTCTTCTTCAATTAACTCTCTAAGATGCTCAGAAGACATTTCACCGCCTTTATTTGTTTTAACTAAACGAACCTGATTTCTGCCAATTCCTATTAAGGCTGCATTTTTGGAAACGGAATAATGTGATGCTTCGGAGGTGTACAAGGTCATTTTTAAAGTTTGCCCTTCATCAGCTATGTCACGGTTTTTAGTATCTCTTGCCATAATTAATGCCATCATATTGCTCATAGACCCACCAGGAGCAATGGTGCCTGCGCCATTACTGGTGTAACCTACGAGCTTACATATCTCAGAGATCACTTCTTTCTCTATTCCTACATGAAGGCCAGCTACCTTGTACGTGTACATACTGCTGTTAAGCATAACAGCAAGTAGATCGCCGAGAGTAGCTTTGTTTACTCTACCACCATAAAGCTGGTTAAAAAAGGATTTTGAAGCCGTTTTTGGAGTCCGCTTTACAACGGTTTTGAGAATCTCTTTAAGTTCCTCATTGCTAATTCCGTTTTCGTTTAAGGATAAATCTAAAGTGTTTTGAAGCTGAGATGAAGCTATGGGTTTAGCAACAGGTTGTGTTTTTTCTAGATCTAGAAGTAATTTGGATAATTCATTAAAAAGAGCAATTTCATCTTGCATTATAAATAGTTATTAGTAAGTAGTATGACTAATTCTAACAGAATTAAATAGCCCGGAGATTAATTAGAAATATTAACTGAGGAAGCTTCACCATAGCCTATAAGCCTATCGAATCGCGCTCCCAAATCTCTATAATATACTAAAACTTTATAATTATTTTCTGTTTGCCAGTAATTGCCACTTATTGCACCCTCATCTAATTCGCCCGTGAGTCTATCTACTACAACATACTTGTAATTGTAAAACCCTTGCTTTAATCGCATTGTGCATTCATATTTATTACGCTCAGTATTAAATTGCATTCGGTTAAGTTCATTTAGTGCAAAAGCATTGTAATTTCCGTAAACATAAATATCTTTATTCTCTAACTCTTCCAAAGCTAAAGAAAAATGGATCATTGTGTAATCTGCCTCTACATCTACATCAGTTCTGTCTAATGCTGTAATAATAAAATTTCCATTAATGTCTGGATTGTAAGTATAAGGTTGATTTCTGCGTGGTGTATTTGTGAATAAATAAGCGTGATACAATTCTTTTAGATCAATAAACTGAATAGAAATATTGGCTCCTCTAACATCCTTGTTTTCAAAGAACAGGTATTCGTTGCCACCATAAAAAGCAGATTCGGTGTCATAGCGATAGATGAGCTCGTTGCCTAATGTGTACTGTGGTTTTAAGTCTGCAATGGCCGTGTTAAGGTTGTTGTTTTGAATGATCAGTGCTTTTACGGTTTCCAGCGGATTATTAAAATTAAAACTATTGGCCGAAATTTTTAGATCGACAGATTGCTTCTCGGCAATGGCGGTGACATCTCTGCTGCGCTTAACCTGAGCTCCAACACTAAGAATATCTTCATAGATCATGAACTTGCGACTGAACATTAGTTCACCGTAATCATCAAAAATAGAAATCATGTAGTTACCACTTTTAAGTAAGGCTCTGGTTTGTAAATTCGGAATCTTTAGATCGTAATGAGAATATATTTGATAGGTATTAAAAGAATTAACGTAAGTCAGAATTCTTTGATTATCTAAACCTTTTAAATATTCCGATTTTACCAGATTAGAGGGTGTCCAGTCATAATTATAATGCTCGATAACATAGTAGAAATCTTCTTCATAATTATTCAAAGCATCAAATTCTAACTCTAAAGTTTCACCGAGTTTTAATATTGGCAGCTGACCTTGTGTTGTTGAACTTTTAAAGGTAATCGTTTTGATAAAGTCCGGAGGACTAACTTCAACAGCCTGTGCATATAAAGGTGAGTTGAAAATAAAAAGTAAAAGTAAGCTTAAAATAGGTTTATTCATGATAGTTCTAGATACAGAGCATAAAGATAATCAAATTCCATGCCTTTTAGAAAACTATTATTTATAATGATTATAAATAAAAAGGTTGACTTTAATTTGAAAATATAATTGCCCATTAATTCGTAAATTTGCACGGATTTTTAGATAACTAATCTTTAAGTATATGTCAAAAGACATCAGAATAAAAAAGGGTTTAGATATTAGGTTAGTCGGTGAAGCCGAAAAAGCTACAGAGAACGCTATTGTTAGTAATTTCTATTCTATTAGACCTGAAGATTTCCACAGTATTATTCCAAAACTTGTTGCAAAAGAAGGCACACGTGTTAAGGCAGGTGAAACACTTTTTTACAATAAAGATAACGAGGCTATGAAGTTTGTTTCACCGGTTTCTGGTGAAGTAACTGAAGTACAACGTGGACCTAGACGTCGTATCGACGCTATCAAAATTACTGCAGATAAAGAGCAGGCTTATGTAGATCATGGTAAATTTGATGTATCATCTGATGCTGATAAATTGAAATCACATTTGTTGGCTTCTGGTTGTTGGGCATTTATAAAACAACGTCCTTATGACGTTGTTGCAAAAGCCGATAGATCGCCAAAAGCAATTTTTATTTCCGGGTATGCGAGTGCACCGTTAGCAGCAGATTTAGACTATACATTGGCAGGTAAGGAGGCAGAATTACAAACTGCGGTAACTGCCTTATCAAAGTTAACCGAAGGAGGTGTACATATCTCCGTAGGAAGTTCTAATTCTCCATTAGCTCAATTAAAAGATGCTACAACCTATCATGTTTCTGGGCCTCACCCATCAGGGAATGTAGGGACTTTAATCAATAAGGTTAGTCCTGTGAATAAAGGGGAAGTTGTTTGGACCGTAAATGCGCAAGATTTAGTCATTATAGGCGAACTTTTGTTAACTGGTAAATTTAATGCAGAACGTATTGTTGCTTTAACAGGGTCATCTGTTAAAAAACCAAGATATTTCAAAACCAAAATAGGAGCTGAGGTTGCTACAATGGTATATGATAATGGTGTTGAGCAAAATGGCAATGACCGTATTATTTCTGGAAACGTATTATCAGGAAAGCATGTGCAACCTGACGGTAATTTGGACTATTATAGTAATGTTATTACTGTAATACCAGAAGGTGATGATTATGAATTTTTTGGTTGGAATAAGCCTGTTTTCGATAAAGTATCCACAACAAGAGCTTTGACGTTTTCGTGGCTAACACCAAAAAAGAAATACGATTTAGACACAAACACAAATGGCGAACATCGTGCATTTGTAGTTACTGGTAATTACGAAGAAGTATTTCCTTTAGATATTTACCCAATGCAAATTTTAAAGGCCTGTATGTATCAGGATTTAGATGAAATGGAGGCTTTAGGAATGTACGAAGTTGCACCTGAGGATTTTGCATTAACAGAATTTATTTGTGTGTCTAAGCAACCACATCAAAAAATTATAAGAGAAGGATTAGACTTAATGCTTAAAGAAATAGGATAATGGGTTTAAAACAAAATTTACATAATTTTAAAGAGAAGAATAAAGACAAAAAGTGGCTTCCTGGATTTAATGCCCTCTTTACGTTTTTATATATGCCTAATGAGACGACACATAATGGTACTCATATTAAGGCAGCAGATGACTTGAAGCGTACGATGAATACAGTAATCATGGCTTTAGTACCATGTTTAATATTTGGTATGTTCAATGCAGGTTATCAGCATTATTTAGCATTAGGTGAAATTGAAGCGGCAAATGGCTTTTTAGGAGCATCGTTTTGGACACTCGATAATCTAATTATTGGCGCATGGACGGTCTTGCCATTGGTAGCCGTTTCCTATGGTGTAGGTTTAGCTGTTGAATTCGTCTTCGCGATTATAAAAGGTCATGAAGTTGAGGAAGGCTATTTGGTAACTGGAATGTTAGTGCCATTAATTGTTCCTGTCGATATTCCGCTATGGATGCTTGCGGTAGCTGTTATATTTGGCGTAGTAATCGGGAAGGAAGTCTTTGGTGGTACAGGTATGAATATTCTTAATCCAGCCTTAACCATAAGAGCATTCTTATTCTTCGCCTATCCTACCTGGATGTCTGGTGATAAGGTATGGGTACATGGTGCTGTAGAACGTGATCAAATGATTGCTGCGGGCCAAAATGTAGATGCTATTTCTGGAGAAACCTTATTAGGCGCCTACGCGCAAAATAGCTCCTTGGCAGGTATAGACTACTGGGATATGTTCTGGGGTATTATTCCGGGTTCAGTTGGTGAAACGTCTAAATTCTTAATAATTATCGGGGCCTTATTTTTGATTTTCACAAAAATTGGTAGCTGGAGAATTATATTAAGTACCATTGTTGGTGCTTTGGTAATGGGACTAATTTTTAACGGCGTTGTAGATATGGGCTGGATCAGTGACTCGAGTAAATTCTACGGATTAATGAGTGTTCCGTTTTGGCAGCATTTAATTATTGGTAGTATTTTATTTGGAGCAGTATATATGGCTACAGATCCTGTTACAGCATCACAGACTAATAAAGGTAAATGGATTTACGGTTTCTTAATAGGATTTATATCTATCATGATCCGAGTATTTAATCCAGCTTATCCAGAAGGTGTATTCTTAGCCATTCTTTTAATGAATGTTTTTGCACCAACTATAGACCATTATGTGGTTCAAGGTAACGTTAAGAAACGAATGAAACGTGTTAAAGTAAAAGCAGCATAACCATGGAAAACAGAACAGATAAAAACTCTTATACTGTAATTTTCGCCATAGGAATGGTAATCGTCGTAGGTGTGATTTTAGCAGGATTATTTGGTTATACCAAACCTATGATTACGCAGAACGAGGAGATCGAGAAGCAGCAGAATATATTGTATGCAATGGGTGTTAATGAAAATGATGAAACTAGTGCAGTATTTGTGTCAACAGATGTGGCACCGGAAGAATTTGGTAAAAACATTACCGAACAGATCGTTATCACTGTAGATAGTTCAGGAAAGATTTTAAAAACGCAGACTCGAGAAGAGTATGTTGCAGAGTACAATAAAGAACCTTATTTAATAGATGTTAAGAAGCAGCAAGCTAAGGCTAAACGAGGAGAACCGAGACAATTACCATTATTTGTAGGTAATAAGGACGGGAAAACATTTTACGTTGCACCTATATATGGTAAAGGACTGTGGGATGCGATCTGGGGATATATTGCAATGGATGAAAACATGGTGGTTCAAGGTGCTTATTTTGATCACAAAGGTGAAACACCTGGTTTAGGTGCTAACATTAAGCAACGCTATTTTATGGATGATTTTTATGGAGAACATCTTTTAACTGAGGCTGGTGTTTTTAAAGGCATTACTGTAGCTAAAGGAAATGCAGATCCAAAAAATGAAGACAAAACAGATAATGAGGTAGACGCAATTGCTGGTGCAACTATTACAGGTGACGGCGTTACTGCGATGATAAAAAAAGATTTAAGATTATACTTACCTTATTTTGAAACCTTAAAAGGAAACTAAATTATGGGAAAAGACAGTAAATTAATATTAGACCCATTAACAGATAATAACCCTATTACTATTCAGGTTTTAGGTATTTGTTCAGCTTTGGCAATTACTGCAGAGTTAGAAGCATCTATTGTGATGTCTATATCTGTGTTATTTGTACTTGGTATCGGTAATGTTGTTATTTCATTAATGCGTAATATCATACCTTCAAAAATTAGAATTATAGTGCAACTTATTGTTGTTGCAACTTTAGTAATTATAGTCGATTTAGTTTTAAAGGCTTTCGCCTACGAATTAAGTAAGACACTTTCTGTTTTCGTTGGATTAATAATAACCAACTGTATTATTATGGGACGTTTTGAGGCGTTTGCTTTAGGAAACGGTCCTTACAGATCTTTTTTAGATGGTATAGGTAATGCTTTAGGTTATGGGGTAATTTTAATTATAGTAGGTTTCTTTAGAGAGCTATTGGGTTCTGGTACTTTATTAGGAATTCCAGTGCTGGGCGACCCTATCGAAAAAACAGGACTTTATGCTATCGGTTACGAAAATAACGGATTTATGTTATTATCACCAATGGCACTTATAGTAGTGGGAATCATCATTTGGGTTCAAAGAAGTAGAAATAAAGCTTTAATAGAAGATTAAATCAGTATACAGGTTTCAGTAGCCGTAAGTAGTATTATTTTGCGAGCAGACACTGAGATTGAAAACTAAAAGAATATGGAACATATAGAATTATTTTTCAAATCGATATTTATAGATAACATGGTATTTGCTACATTCTTAGGAATGTGTTCTTACCTTGCTGTGTCTAAAAAAGTTTCAACCGCTGTTGGTTTAGGAGCTGCCGTTATATTTGTTTTAGCAATTACAGTACCTTTAAACTGGTTGTTAGATCAGTACATACTTCAGCCAGGTGCTTTATCTTGGTTAGGCGAAGAGTACGCAGCTTACGATTTAAGCTTTTTATCTTTTATTATGTTTATTGCAACCATTGCAACAATGGTACAATTAGTAGAAATTGTGGTTGAGAAATTCTCGCCATCACTTTATAACTCATTAGGTATCTTTTTACCGTTAATCGCTGTAAACTGTGCCATTTTAGGAGGTTCCCTATTTATGCAATCTAGAGAAATAGCAACTTTAGGCTTAGCGCTTAACTATGGTGTTGCTTCGGGTATCGGATGGTTTTTAGCGATTTTAGCAATTGCAGCAATTCGTGAAAAAATTAGATATAGTAATGTCCCTCCAGCTTTACGAGGTTTAGGAATTACTTTTATTATTACGGGTCTAATGGCTATTGGGTTTATGAGTTTTGGAGGAATGTTAACTGGAGGCGATGAGGAAGCAAAACCAGCAACTGATACAGAAGTTAGTGAAGTGATTATGGAAGCGATTGAAAATGACGAAACTGATAATAAAACAGTAGTAGTTGACGACAGTCAAAGTATTACTGAAAATTTAAACAAGTAATTGATTAGTATGATGATATTAGCCGCAAGTACAATCGGAACTATAGTAGCAACAGTAGGAGCCTTTTTAGTGGTAACTCTGGTATTGGTTGCTTTATTATTATTTGTAAAACAAAAATTGTCCCCATCTGGTCCTGTAAAGATTTTAATCAATGGCGAACGCGAAATTGAAGTAGCCTCAGGAGGCACTTTATTATCTACTTTAGGTAATAATAAGATCTTTTTACCATCTGCCTGTGGTGGTGGTGGAACATGTATTCAATGTGAATGTCAAGTGCTGGAAGGTGGAGGTGAAGCTTTACCAACAGAGACGCCCCACTTTTCAAGAAAAGAATTGGCACATGGTGCACGTTTGTCTTGCCAGGTTAAGGTTAAGCAGGATATGGAAATTACAATTCCTGAAGAGGTCTTTGGTATCAAGAAATGGGAAGCAACCGTTGTACGAAATTATAATGTAGCCTCATTTATTAAGGAGTTTGTAGTTGAGATTCCAGAAGATATGGGTTATAAAGCAGGAGGTTATATTCAAATTGAAATTCCGCCATGTGAAATAAAATATTCAGACATAGATATTACGGCGCATCCAGAGGAGCATGAATCTCCAGATAAGTTCCAAGCTGAATGGGATAAATTTGGATTATAGCCGTTAGTCATGAAAAATAACGAAACTGTAGAACGCGCTTATTCAATGGCGTCTTATCCTGCAGAAGGTCGTGAGATTATGCTAAATGTTCGTATTGCAACCCCACCATGGGATCGTGCTAAAAACGGTTGGATGGATGTAAATCCTGGTGTAGCATCTTCTTATATATTTGCTCAGAAACCGGGTGACAAAGTAACAATTTCGGGACCTTATGGAGAATTCTTCATAAATGAGTCAGAAAGTGAAATGCTTTATGTAGGTGGTGGTGCAGGTATGGCGCCAATGCGATCACACCTTTATCACTTATTCAGAACTATTAAGACTGGAAGAAAAGTAACCTATTGGTACGGCGGTCGTTCTAAGCGTGAGCTGTTCTACATTGAACATTTTAGAAAATTAGAAAAAGATTTTCCTAATTTTAAATTCTACATGGCACTATCTGAGCCTTTAGAAGAGGATAACTGGAAAGTTAAGAAAGATATTAATGACGAAGAAGGTGATGGTTTTGTTGGGTTTATACACAATTGTGTAATTGATAACTATTTAAATCACCATGACGCTCCAGAAGACATAGAGTTATACTTCTGTGGTCCACCATTAATGAACCAGGCGGTTCAAAAAATGGGTGAAGACTTCGGAATACCAGATGAGCATATTAGATTTGACGATTTTGGTGGATAAACTAAATGCTTAATTGTAAATGCTAAAAAATACCAGTACAAAATTTGTACTGGTATTTTTTTTAAGGATACTCTAAAGTTGTCAATTCAGTTAGTTGATTTCTAAAGTTGAATAAGGTGCTGCATTCTAATATATAACTTATTTTATCCAGTTTGCACAAGGTAGAAATTACCTCACATAAGCCATTAAACAAAATGTACTGATCTCTTAAGTATTCTGGCTTATGGCAATAATTAGTTCCTAATCGATATCCGCAACCTTTTAAAAATGCTGCTTCAATTTTTAATAATTCTAGAGGTAGATAACCATTAAATCTTCTCCCTAAATTTTGATGGACTAGGCCTACATAATTTAATTTTACAGAACCATGTATGTCTGTTAAATGTCGCCAAAAATCATTGTTATCTAAAATATTGCCAACAGCACATTGCGCACAGTCTTCAGGATTTAATGTGTTATTGTGAAAAGCCTGATAGAGCTTCTTTACCGCACTGTCGAATCGTTTTGAGGTTTTCATTTTTTATTATTTTTCTTTTTCAATGATAAGATACGAAAATTCTAGTTTTTATTCTCTAATGAGCTATAGCATAATTCATTAGCTAATAATAGAAATTAATTGCTATAAAAGAAGCCTTACAATATTAATTGTAAGGCCTAGGTTTTAGCAAATATGTTGCTTAAAATTGAAAATATATAAATTGCTCACTGCTGCCTTGTGCTATGCAAATCAATACAAATAGAAAGGCCCATATAATTCCTAAAGTTAGGGGTGATGTATTTTTAGACACGGCTTTCATTGAAGTATTTCGCATCGCCCAATGACAAATAAATAAAAGTGTGATGACTGTAAATACCTTTATAATATCAAAGGATTGTAATAGCTTTTCACCATCATTTAAGCCAAACATTGAAGCCAACATGCTTTTTGCTTTTGCGAATTCTCGCGCCCTGAAAAATACCCATGTTATATTAACGCATGTATAGGTTAATAAGGCTAATAAAATTCCGTTCCATGTATTAATTTTAAAATGAATTCTGTTGCGGAGTAAACGCTCTATAACCAAATATAATCCATGGAGCGCACCCCAAATTACAAATGTCCAGGCAGCACCATGCCATAAACCGCCCAGCAACATGGTGATCACTAGGGCTGCGTACATTCTCGTTATACCATGTCTGTTTCCGCCCAGTGGTATATATAGATAATCTCTTAGCCAGGTAGAAAGAGATATATGCCATCGTTTCCATAGATCAGAAAATCCAATAGCAGCATAAGGGTATCTAAAGTTATCCGGTAAAATTATGCCCAGCATTAAAGCAATACCGATGGCACATGTCGAGTAGCCGGCAAAGTCAAAAAATATTTGTCCTGAAAAGGCTAAAGTCCCTGTCCAGGCATCTAAACTATGCAATACTGTATTGGTACCGAAGACATCATCACTTGTGCCTGCAAGAAGCGTATCGGCCAAAACTATTTTTTGAAACAGACCTACTGTTAAAAGAAACAAGCCCCATAGAAACTGTTCTGTTGTTGCTTTCTTTTCTTCATAAAACTGTGTGATCAATTCTTTAGCCCTAACAATTGGTCCTGCGACTAATTGCGGAAAAAAAGTAACATATAAGGCAAAATCTAAAAAGCTACGGGCAGGTTCAATTTTTCTCTTATACATGTCAATGGTATATGACATAGTTTGAAATGTGTAAAACGATATACCCATTGGCAAGATAATATCCATTGGCCGTGCTTGAAAATCTATGCCTAACCCGTTCATGATGGCCACAAAATTTTCTAATAAAAAGTCACCATATTTAAAGAAGGCCAGAAATCCAAGGTTAACAAACAAACTTAAAAGCAACCAAAATTTACGTTGTTTTTGGTTGTCTACAGTAGCGAGTTTTTTTCCTGCGGTGTAATCTACAATTGTAGATATCCAGAGTAGTATTATCAATGGCGGATTCCACATGGCATAAAACAAATAACTTGCCACTAAAAGCATGCGTTTTCGGTTGGTCCAATTAAAAATATTAGAATAGTACAAAATCAATACTATGGCTAAAAAGACTATGAAACTTAATGAGTTGAAAAGCATAATTATAGATTTGATTTGGTTAATGCATTGTCTTTAATTAGCGCTTCTGCTATGACTCGCGTAAATGTATCAGCGTCTTCACCACTAAGATGAGACCACTCTGGGCAAATCATATCTCTTAGCTGGTCGTAATCTTCGTAATGATAACTTTTGGCACCAGTTGCCTTTACTAGTTGGTCATATAATTGCTCTCGAGGAAAAAATTGACTCTCTCCACCTTTAAACATACCGCTAGAGGGTGGCCTTAATAATATAAGATTGCCGCCGCGAGCCATAAATTTTTGAGCATCAGTAACAAAGAATTTGGTTGTACCTTCTATATCTGGAGCTGGGCCTTTACTGGTAATAATAAATTTCCAGGCATTCTTAATGATATTAGCAAACGCAGTATCGGAAACGGTCTTCTCCGTCATTCGCATATTGCGATCTATGTCAATAGTCCCAAATTCAAAGAAGGCGGGATACTGAGGTTTTCCAGTTCTTTCTGGAAGTTTTAAACGCTTTAATAGTCCTTTTAAATCGATATTTTCATCGGCGTCTTCCTCATGACCGGACATCATCACTAAGTTTTGTTGAAGTGGAACGGACAACCAGTGATTAAGACGATGCGCGTATGTGCGCTTATGAAAATGATCGACACGTTTTTGTGGCCGCTGCCACGGACCTGCCTGTGGGAATGTTGTCGAAAAAAACAAAGGAGGAGTAACACCAACAATAATAGTTCCGGCAAAATTGGTATGCTCTACAATATCATGGAAAATAGGTAAAGGGGAACTCCCTGCTGAGGCTAATTGAATAGGCCTGATTCCTGTTACTTTTTCAAATTCATCTAACTGAATATCAAACAGTACTCGTGAGGAGCCTGTAAGAATGACATCATCACTAGATAATTTGTCGACCTTAGCACGCTCAACAGCCCATAAATGTTTATTATCATCTAGTGTTGGTTCGTAACCTTGCGAACGCCAATAAAGTTCCCAAGAGATTAATCCGATAACACTTATGGTAAGTGCTATGAGAAATGAAGTTTTTAATTGCATATGATTGGTTGATTAGTTGATTATAGCTAGTGGATGTCATATTAAAATTTTTAGGGGTGTGATGAAACTAGAGCAGCTGGTTTTAATATATCATAATCTGGATGGTCTGTTTCTGGAAATATATTAGAATCTGTATCGTAAGGTTTAGATTGGGTTTTGTTGTCACAACTTAGCATTAGAAATACGCCTGCAACAATTAAGGCAAGGGTTAGCTTTGTGTTTTTCATCTTTTTTTATAAAATATTATAACTATTGTGGACTACCCAATATGGATAGTTTTTTAGTTCAAATCTTTTAAAAAAAAGTTCTTAGCGGGAAGGGGGGTGTGTAATATTATGTCTAAATACTTAACAGTAAATCACTTAAACAATGAATAAAGTTACAAATTAATTTGAATTAAAACAAAAGTGGAATAATAAATTGAAATAGCAGAATTAACAGACCAACGGAGATAAGGTTGAGAATTATTCCAACGCGAGCCATCTCATGCACTTTAATAAAGCCACTTGCAAATACAATAGCATTTGGAGGCGTAGCCATTGGTAGCATAAACGCACAACTACTTGCCATGGTTACTGGAATTAATAAATACAGTATCGGAAGGTCTAATCCAATTGCAATACCAGCTACAACAGGTATTAACACGGCAGTTAATGCCACATTGCTCATTAATTCTGTCATAAATAACATTAAGAGTATTAATAATGCTGCGGTAAAAACGATACCTATATTGGATTGAGAAATATTATTAGCTACTAAGTCTACAATGCCAGTGGTAGACATTCCGTTGGCTAACGCCAACCCTCCTCCAAATAAGAGAAGTATTCCCCAGGCTAGTTTATGGGTATCCTGCCATACCAGTATAAAATTACCTTTCTTGAAGTTGTGCGGTACAGTAAATAGAGCTACAGCACCCAAAATACTAATGACCGTATCGTTAAGCTGTAAACCAGGAATTAATTTGTTGATTACGCTTCTGCAGATCCATAGACATACAATTATGGTAAAGATTATTGAAACCTGTTTTTCTTTACCCGACATTTTACCTAATTTATCCAGTTCGTCTGTGATAACATTTTTTGAAGCGGCAAATACAATACCCTTATTAGGAAACATTTTTATTAGTACAAAATATATTACTGTAAGTAAGATAATTGAAAAAGGAAGGCCAAGTAGCATCCAGTTTAAAAATGATATTTCGATCTGATATTCATTTTCTAATAATCCAATAAGCACAGAGTTTGGCGGCGTGCCAATGACTGTGGCAATACCACCTGCATTCGCAGAAAAAGCTATTCCTAACATAATGCTTAATGCAAAATTACTGTCTTGCTTACTTAATCCATCAGCATCAGTTATAAGAAGATTAATTACTGACATGGCAATGGGTAACATTACCACAGTACTTGCCGTATTACTAATCCACATGCTCATAAAAGCTGTGGCAATCATAAACCCAAGGATAACCTTATTTGGCGATGTGCCTGTCCAATTTATAATAGTTAGTGCAATCCGCTTATGCAGGTTTACCTTTTCTAATGCTAAAGCCAAAACAAATCCTCCAAAAAACAAAAATATAATTGGGCTTCCATAATTAGCACTCACCTCCTCAATGGGCATCACCTTAAATAGTGGGAATAATAATAAGGGCAGCAACGCAGTAACGGAAATAGAAACAGCTTCGGTGACCCACCAGATTATCATCCAAAGGGCTATAGCAATAACCGTATCAATTTTTTCGGATACTAATACTAATGGAGTGCACTGAATAATTATAAAAGTAATTGGTGCTAATATTAGGCCAATTTGTTTTGATAATGTAAAGGTGCTCATGATGCATAAAAATAGACATTAATTATAAATACAAATATGAGTAAAAATGGCTATCAATATTTTATTCAAAACAAATAACTTTAACAATAATTATCATATTGGTTTAATGTCAAATTTGCAATAACCACTATGCAAGCATATTAATTCATTGGATAATCTTAATTGATACGTTGTGAGATGTTAAAATAATATATATATTTAAAAACTGAATTGAAATGACGATTTTAATTTAGTAATTCTTCCCACCAAAAGTTTTATTTTAATTAATTCTAAATCAAGTATCTATGAAAAAAATTTACTTAACGTTACTGTTATGTTTACTTTTTATTGGCATAAGTCATGCTCAAAGGGAGAATATAACGTCGTACATTCAAAACAATCTTAGTACTCTTAAATTAACAGCAGACGATGCAACTAATTTCAGAATATTAAGTTCTACATCTTTAACAAACAAAGAATTTACAGTTTACTATTTGCAACAAGAATTTAATGGTTATCCAATTGCTCAAAAAATCGCTACGGTTTTAATGCATGAGGATGAGGTGAAATCCTTTAAGCACAATTTTGTAAACGACGCAGCCTCAAAAATAAGTGCACAAACGCCTTCGCTCTCACCAGTTATGGCTGCAAATTATGCTATCTCTAACTTAGGTTTGAGTGGCGATAATAGCATCCAAATTGTAGATTATCTAACGAAAAAGGATATTAATAAAGCACATTTATTGTCTAGTAATTTAGAAGCACCTTTAAAAATAGCTGAGAATACAGACTTAGATTATATCCTGTCTTATGAGATCGTTGTTAAAACAAAAGACCATTGGTGGGTTACTCAAGTAAATGCAAATACAGGTAAGATCGAATCTAAATTTGATGCTGTTATTTCATGTAATTTTGATACACGAGTTGATGATAGCAAGCCTATGGATCATAAAACGCACAGTCACAGATTTTCAGGTAATAATAAAACTGAATCTGTTGCGAATATTGAAAAATTCACAGCTGAGTTTTTTAAATCAGAATCGGCAACGGCTTTTATGCCACCATTAACAGCTGTAAATGCAACTTATAATGCATATCCGTTAAAAGTTGAAACGCCTAATCATGGTGCTAGAACAAGTATAGCAAACCCATGGGAGGTAACACCATCTGCAGGTGGCGTAGTGCCATCACCATTTGGCTGGCACGATTTTGAAGAATCTACTAATACCTATGTACAAACAACAAAAACATTGGGTAATAATGTTGAGGCTTACGAGGATGTTGCAGATAATAATGCGCCTGGGAAATGGGCAAATGCCAGTGTAGATGGTACATCAGGTGATTTGACTTTCGATTTTCCGATTGACTTAAACCTGTTTCCTGATGCATATCAAGATGCAGCTATAGTTAACTTATTTGTTTGGAATAACTATATGCACGATTATGCTTATGCTTATGGTTTTGATGAAACTAGTGGAAACTTTCAGCAAGAAGATTATGATAGATTTGACAATGTAGATGGCGCGGTTGTAAATGACTGGGATGGTGACGAAGTTAATGCAGAAGCACAGGATGGTAGTGGCTTAAATAATGCTAATATGTCCACCTTGGTCGATGGATTTGAGCCAAGAATGCAAATGTTTTTATGGGGAGCGTCACCATTTGGTGAGTTTTTTGAAGTTATTGAGCCTACAGACGAGAATAGCTTTTTAGGAGCATATTACAGTACTAGATTTCCATTTGTACCGATTCCAAGAGAAACGGATGCACCAGTAGAAGCCCAATTAGTAT
The DNA here is from genome assembly GCA_013002225.1 of Winogradskyella sp. Classification (GTDB taxonomy): domain Bacteria; phylum Bacteroidota; class Bacteroidia; order Flavobacteriales; family Flavobacteriaceae; genus Winogradskyella. The sequence goes on along the minus strand of JABDKL010000013.1, from coordinate 63,936 downwards.
TAGTGCAAGATGACGGTTTACCATATACAGCACAGGAAGATGGTGGTACACCAGGACCAAGTCCTAATTTAAGTGATGGCTGTACAGGAACTGGTACCTCTCCAGAAACGCAAACATTAGTAAACGCAGCAGATCTTGCTGGTAACATTGCAGTAGTTAGACGTGGTACGTGTACGTTTGTTAAAAAAATTACTTTAGCTCAAAATTCAGGTGCCATCGGCGTTGTTTTAGTAAATAATGATTCGGCTAACCCAGACGATCCAGTAAATGGAGGTGGTGAAGAATATGTGCCATTAACAATTCCTGCGATTTCATTATCGTTTAACGCTGGTGAGGCGCTTATAGAGCGTATTGGTGATGCAGATGGTGATGGGACATTAGAGTCTGCAGGTGAGGTTCTAACAGGTAAGCTAATTGACCGCGGACCAGAATCTAATCTTATCAATAGAGATGGTGATTTAGATCAAGGTATTATAGCACATGAGTATGCGCATGGTATCTCTAATAGATTAGTAGGTGGAAGAAAAGTTGTTGGTTGTTTAATTGGTGCAGGAGCTGCGAAAGAAGAACAAATGGGAGAAGGATGGTCAGATTTTTTCGGTCTAATCACTACTCATAATATGGCTTTAAATCCAAACTCTACAGACCCAAGAGGTATTGGTACTTATGTTCAGTTTCAAACTACGGATGGACCAGGTATTAGGCCAGCACCTTATTCTACAGATTTTGCGATAAACGATTATACCTATGGAGATATTGCAGATCCAGCTTTAACCGTGCCTCATGGTGTTGGATTTGTTTGGTCTACGATGTTATGGGATTTATACTGGGCATTTGTAGATGAATATGGTTATGATCCAGATATTTATTATGGTAGTGGAGGAAACAACATGGTTATGCAATTAGTAATGGACGGGATGAAACTTATTCCGTGTGCTGAGGTTGGTTTTGTTGAAGGTAGAGATTCTATTATAGCTGCAGATGCTGCTATTAATGGTGGTGCAAATGAGTGTTTAATAAGACAAGTATTTGCTACTCGTGGTGTAGGTGCACTAGCTGTTCAGGGATCTGCTGATAGTAGATCTGACCAAATCGAAAATTTTGATTTAGATGGTGGGACATTCTTAAATAATTGTAGTGAAGTACTTAGTACTAATGACTTCGATCGCTCTACATTTGTTGTGTATCCAAACCCTTCTAACTCAAGTATTTTCATTTCTTCAGCTAAAAATTTCGGAGTTGTAGAAGCAAATATTTATGATTTAAATGGAAGAGCTTTATTAACTACAGATATTAATTTAAATGGGACACCAAGTATAGATATAAGTAATTTATCTAACGGTGTATATATTTTAAATATTAAGACAGGTGATGACGAAGTATCATCTCATAGAATAATAAAAAATTAAAATTAAATAATACAATTGGATTTAATTTCTATCCAATAAAAATTTAATTAATTTTTTAATCCAACCTTAAATACCTCGATAGAATCTAATCTATCGAGGTATTTTTTTATTGAATTTATCAGGATACTTTTAATCGCAGCTTTAGTATTTTTGTTTTTTATTAAATTCGGCATTAAACTTATGAGCAAACCGCTAACACCACAAGAACTCCATAATTTAGCAATGAATCACGTTGGCAAGGATCTGGAAGCACGAGGATTCGAATTTGTAGCCATTAACAGTAAGCTTAAAAAGCATCCACAGTTTGTTTGTATAGATAAAAAAAAACAATATTTTTTTGTGGTAGTTAGAGCAGTAATTCTACCAGAGAATCCAAATAATTATGATGTCGTCTGGATGGAAACATTTAAAAAGCATGCCTTTGATAAAGATGCGAAAGTGTTGTATGCAGGTGTTGGACTAGGTAACCCTAAAGGTGAAAATCTACCCATTTATTTGAATGAAGAATATCTCATCGAATATAATGGTATACAAGTCATAGAAATGAATCTAAATTAGTATGAAAAGATTTCTGTTTATAATTTTAATCACTTCCGTATTTAATTGTAAAAATAAACCTGCGGAAAACATAAAGTTAACAGGTCCTGTTTTTGGTACAGCCTATAATATTCAATACTTCTCAGAGGATGGTATAAATTATCAAGCACAAATAGATAGTCTTTTTAAGGTCATTAACCAATCGTTGTCCACCTATATTAAAGATTCAGATATTTCGAGGTTAAATAGAAACGAGGGTGTTGAGGTCGATACCCATTTTGCCAGAGTGTACAAAGCCTCTAAATCGATATTTATAGCAACCGATGGTGTCTTTGATCCAACAATTGGCAATGTTGTGAATGCTTGGAATTTTGGCTCTGAGAATAATAAATTCTTAACAGACAGTACGACAATTGATAGCTTAATGCAATTTGTTGGCTTTGACAAAGTGAATTTAGAAGCTGGTAGAATTATAAAACCAGATCCAGTATACTTAGAGTTTAATGCTATCGCGAAAGGTTATGGCATTGATGTAATTTGTGAATTTTTAGAGACAAATGGTATTGCAAACTTTTTAGTAGATATTGGTGGTGATTTAAGAGTTAAGGGTATAAATATACAACGTGGTGCAGGATGGACTGTCGGTATTGATGATCCTAATTTTGATGGTACACAATCGTACTCTAAAGTTGTTGTGCTTAAAAATGAGGCTATGGCGACCTCTGGTACATATAGAAAATATAAACAAGACGAGCAGGGAAATCGCTATGCCCATATAATGGATACTAGAACTGGCTATCCTACAAAAACTAACATTTTAAGTGCATCGGTTATAGCTCCGGACTGTATGACGGCCGATGGTTATGCGACAGCTTTTCAGGCTATGGGAATTGAGGAGGTCAAACTCTTTTTAAGGTCGTATCCAGAATTAAAAGTGTTTTTCATTTATGAAGATGAAGATCAGACCCTTAATACCTTGGCTTTAAATAATTTTCCCGAATAATTACTTATATACCACAGGGATGATCTCACCTTTTGCTAACCTAAAACGGTCAATTTGTTGTTCGGTTAACGAACTGGTATAATCAACTTCTTCAACTTTAAAACCTATATGCCTGAGCTTATCAAAATAGTCACGTCCATAAATACGCACATGATCGTACTGACCAAAAATCTTTGCACGTTCGGTTTTATCCGTTATCGTATTATCTTCAAAAGTTTCATTCCTATTTAAATCTTGTGGTATTTGTAATACACCAAAGCCTCCTGGCTTTAAAACACGATACAACTCTTGCATTGCCTTAGTGTCATTTGGTATGTGTTCTAATACGTGATTACAGAGAATAACATCATAACTGTCATCTTCAAATGGTAAATTGCAAATATCTGCTTTTATGTCTGCTAGTGGCGACATCAGATCGGTAGTGGTATAATCGAGGTTATCCAAGGCCCTAAAGCGTTTTAAAAAGCATTGTTCTGGAGCAAAATGTAAGACCCTTTTTTTAGCCGAAAAAAAATCTGTTTTATCCCTTAGGTATAACCAGAGTAATCGATGGCGTTCTAAGGATAGTGTAGAAGGCGAAAGCACATTGTTTCGCTGTTGACCATATCCGTAAGGTAGAAACTTAATGAAACTGCGACCATCGATTGGATCTGTGTAGGTCTCTCCTTTTAACAGCAGAGCCAAAACAGGTCGCACTAAATAACTTAATCTGATTAATAGTGGTCGCGGTATAAAATTTAAAAATAATTTGAATAAGCTTTTCAAGCTATAAATTTTAATAATATCTAATGTGTAGCAATTATATTTAGGATTTTTTATGGCCTAATTATAAGACCAAAGCTTCGCGCCTAAAGTTGTTTTCCTCATCACTTTTAATCCCTAAAGCTTCATGGACATAACCAAAAGTAGAGAGTATTTCTGGTTGCCCATCTACTATAGCAATATCATGTTCAAAATGAACACTAGGTTTTCCGTCTTGGGTAACAATTGTCCAACCATCTTTAAGTTGTTTCACCTTATGGGTTCCCATATTTATCATAGGCTCTATGGCAACTACCATGCCTTCAATAAATTTTTTCCCTCTGCCACGTCTGCCATAGTTTGGCATTTCCGGATCTTCATGCATTTTACGACCAATACCATGCCCCACTAACTCACGCACAACGCCAAATCCCTGAGCTTCGCAGTATTGCTGAATTGCAAATCCTACATCTCCAACTCGATTACCAAGCTTTAATTGACTGATGCCTACGTATAAAGACTCCTTAGTTGTTTTAATTAATTTTTTAGTAGCATCGTCTACATTTCCAATTTCGAAAGTGTAAGCATGATCTCCGTAAAAATCATTCATAAATGCACCGCAATCTATAGAAACAATATCACCGTCTTCTAACGGTTTGTCAGTTGGTAAACCATGCACTACAGCTTCATTTACACTGCATAAAAGTGTGGAGGGACAGTCATAAAGTCCTTTAAAACCGGGTACGGCACCATGATCTCTTATAAAGGTTTCGGCTAAAGTATCTAAATGATTTGTTGTAACACCTTCCTTTACTTCTTTTGCAAGCATGCCTAGTGTTTTAGAAACCACCAAAGCACTTTGGCGCATTAATTCTATTTCTTCTTTGGTTTTTACAATAATCATTGAGCAAAATTTAAGTGTGCAAAGATAATTAAATATAGATACACCCTAAAGGAAAGTAAAAGCTTGTATGAGCGTTTAAAAAGGCTATTAAAATTGCCACCACTTTTTATTTTGTTTTGGAAGCTTAGGTTTTTCGTTGGTGATCATTTGATAGATCTCTCCCCAGCCAAGAATACCTCCAATATTTCTATCGTCTATAAATAAATCGGCATTTATTTTTCTACTTCTACTATAATCAAAGCGCTCTTCAGGAAAACTTGCATTAACGGCATAAAATTCAATACCATTTTCTTTACAAAAATCTACAGCCTCAGTAAGTTTTATACCAGATCGATAGGTCCATAATATGAGTCGATGGCCATCTTCCTGAAGTCGTTTGAGCGTCTCAAAAGCGAAAATTCGCGTTTTTCCAATCTTTGGATAAGCGTCTTCTACTATAGTACCATCAAAATCTATTGCTATTATTAATCTATCTTGAAAATTCATGCTATTCGTTCAATTTTTTAGCAAATTTACAATAATTTGAATGCTCGGTTACACCAGGCTCTTTTGGGTCATTGCTTTTGGTTGCGGTATACCAATGAGTTTTAAAATTGTTGGAGCTATATCACCTAAAATACCGTTGTCGATGTGTTTTAAATCTTTATCTATTAAAATAATCGGGACTGGATTTGTGGTATGTGCTGTGTTAGGCGATCCATCTGGATTTATCATAGTTTCACAATTACCATGATCTGCAATTAAAATTATAGTATAGTTGTTATCTAAAGCAACCTGAGTCACATCTTTAACACAATTATCTACAGCCTCACAAGCTTTAATGGCAGCTTCCATAACACCTGTATGGCCAACCATATCGCCATTGGCAAAATTTAAACATACAAAATCGACATCTCCTTTTTGTAATTCAGGAATTAGAGCATCTCTCAATTCGAAAGCGCTCATTTCCGGTTTTAAATCGTAGGTAGCCACTTTTGGCGAATTTCTTAAAATTCGCGTTTCACCTTCAAAAGGTTGCTCTTGGCCTCCAGAGAAAAAGAACGTTACATGAGGATATTTTTCTGTTTCCGCTATACGAATCTGTGTTTTATTATGTTGGGCTAAAACCTCACCTAAGGTGTCCCTTAGATTGTCTTTATTAAAAACCACATTAATGTCTTTAAAGCTATCGTCATAGTTGGTCATGGTTACATAATGTAGTTTTAACTTATGCATGTTGTATTCATGAAAATCTGTTTGTGATAAGGCATCAGTGAGTTGGCGGCCACGATCGGTTCTAAAATTAAAAAAAATGACTACATCCTCATCGTTTATAGTGGCTATTGGTTGATTCTTTTTATCTGTAAGAATAAGTGGTTTGACAAACTCATCAGTGATTCCTTCCTCATAACTTTGTTGAATCGACTTTAAAACATTACTGGTGAGTTCACCATTACCATTAACAAGTGCATCGTACGTTAATTTTATACGTTCCCAACGTTTATCTCTATCCATGGCATAATAACGACCAGTTACTGAAGCTAGTTTACCAGTCGTTTTATTTAAATATTCGTTTAACTCGCTAATAAAGCCATACCCAGATTTTGGATCTACATCACGACCATCTGTAAAAGCATGTACGAAAACATTTTTTAGATCGTAGGCGTTGGCAGCATCAATGAGTCCAAATAGATGATTGATATGAGAGTGGACACCACCATCACTTACCAGACCTAATAAATGAACATTTTTATTTTGAGTCTTTGCGTAATTAAAAGCATCTTTTAAAACCTGTTCATTTTTAAGTGTTTTATTTTTTACGGCGAGATTTATTTTAACCAAATCCTGGTAAACAATTCGACCAGCACCTAGGTTCATATGTCCAACTTCACTATTACCCATCTGTCCCTCTGGCAGCCCAACATGCAACCCGTCTGTCCTTAAACTTGCATGTGGGTAATTTTTGTAAAGAGCATCTATATAGGGCGTTTTAGCATGGTCAATAGCAGAGACTTTAGGGTCTGGAGAAGTACCCCAACCATCTAAAATCATTAATAGGACTTTTTTATTCATAAGTAAAAATTAATATTTCAAAGATAAACGATAGCAAATGATTACAAATTTCAACTCAAGAAAATATGAATTAAAGCTAACAGCACTATTTTTATGAGGATTAAAAATTGAAGTTTCTTTCAAAAAGCATTTAGGTTGTTTAGCTGAAAGTGCATGATTTAATTAAGTGCGTTTTTATATTTTTCAATAGCGGCCTTAATGTTTTCTATTCTATTCTCAGGATAGGGATGAGTGCTTTGAAACTCGGGAACTCTGTTTGGTCCGGCGGCATCTTTTAAAATTTTCATTACCCCAATCATTTCCTCAGGGTTATAACCAGCATTGATCATAAATTTAACGCCAAGTTCATCACTTTCTAATTCGTCTTCTCTTCCGTTTTTAAGTAACGTACCATTTCCTATTTGAGAAGCTACTGCACCCATATCAATAGCTCCTGCTCCCATAATTAGTGTTTGCCAGTATTTAGAGTCGGTAATACGCTCGTTAGAATGTTTTCCCAATACATGACCTATTTCGTGGCCTAAGACACCTGCCAGCTGATCTATATTCTGAAGTTTTTCGAATAGCGCATAAGTGATAAATATTTGACCACCAGGCAAGGCGAAAGCGTTGATCGTTTTTTCATCTGCTAGTAGATGAAAATCATATTTATAAGGTGTTTTATTCGCAATGCTATTATTTACTAATTTATTACCAACGTCATCTACTGTTGCTTGATAACGATTGTCGGGATGGAGCCCTCCATGTTGTTGCGCCATACCAGGAGCACTCTGTAAGCCTATAGCAATTTCTTGTTCTGGAGATAGCGAAATGGCTTGAGTTCTACCTGTATAAGGGTTAGTTTCTTGTTGACTACAGCGGCGTATAAATGCAAAAGCAACTATTGCCAATCCTATTAAAAGTCTTACTTTAAAATTACCTCTTCTCATAATACCAATCTAAGTACGCTAAATTTACAAAAGTTTGACATATCATTTATTTAAATTGTCTCAGTTTTCTGTCAAATACATTATTTTTATAAGTTGAATCAGCGTCTATGAATTACAAGTTTAAAATAATCCCACATGAGCGGTTTAGTGACATTATCCCTTTAGCTTTTGAGCTCAATGCAGCTAAAGTAAGTATGGATGTGCTTAAATCACGTTTTGAAGAAATGAAGCAGCAAAATTATGAATGTGCTGGTATCTATGCCGACGATAAATTAATTGGTATTTCTGGGTTGTGGTACTGTACCAGGCACTATGTTGGTAAAGCAGTAGAATTAGATCATGTCTATATCTTACCACAATATAGAAGTAAAGGATTGGGTAAAAAGTTTATGGATTGGATCTATAAATATGTTAAAAAAAAAGGCTGTAATTCTATGGAATTAAATACATATGTCAACAATTACCCCTCGCATAAATTTTATTATAATGAAGGTTATGAAATTTGGGGTTATCACTTTTTTAAGAACATCTAACCTATTTGAGATGGCTTAAATCTGTATTCAAAGGTACTTCATAGGGTGCTTTGTTTTGTTCAAAAATTCTCGCATTTAGTTTGCCTTTTAATATTAATTGATTGTCTCTAATTTTAATATAACTTCCTTCCCTAAGTCCAACGACAGGCGGTGTGTTATAGGCGTGAAATTCTTTTATCCGTTGTTCTCTGGTTTCACCCATATGTTCGCTATTTAGATCTGGGTCTAAGTAATGTGGATTTATATTAAACGGTACTAAACCTAAAGTCTTAAAACTTGGAGGATACATAATTGGCATATCGTTTGTTGTATGCATGGTTAAGCCACAAATATTACTACCTGCACTTGTTCCTAAATAAGGTGTGCCTTGTTCGATGGCTTCTTTAATAACCATTAGGATATCATTTTTGTAAAGCTGTGATACAAGGACAAAAGTATTTCCGCCGCCAACAAATAGGCCTTCCGCATTTTTTATGGCTTCTTTAGGATTTTTAGATTGATGCAGCCCAATTAAATCTTTACCAATTTTTTTGAAGGCCAATGCTGCAATTTCGGTATACTCGTCATGAGAGATGCCTCCAGGTCTGGCGTAGGGAATAAATAGGATGGTCTTAGCATTTTTGAAATGAAGTTTTAACTCCTCTGATAAATATTCTAGATAGCCACTTCCAAATAGGGTTGATGTACTTGCAATAATAATTGATTTCAAAACCTTTGTGTTTTATTGTAAAAGTAAAAGTTCTTTTGAGTTAGTACAATTAAACTTTCCTTATAAATGATTTAACAAAGATTTACCAGCAGAAATTTATGAAAACTAAAGAATAAAGTCGAAATTTAGAGGTAAATACTAACCGACATGAAAAATTTCTTAATCCTATTCTTTTCACTTTGCGCATTAAACGTATATGCCCAGGATGTAAAACGAGTTACGGTAAACGGAAAAATTATTGTATCCTCTCAAGACAAGGAAGGCGTTACTGTGTATAATACTTCATCAAATAAAGGAACTGTAACCGATGTAAATGGTAATTTTAATATACAAGTGGCGCTAAACGATATCGTGGAATTTGGGGCTCTACAGTTTAAAGATTTTACAGTTGTGATTTCAGATAAAATTATAGCCACCAGACAAATGACCGTTATTTTAGTAGAAGAAGTGAATAAATTAGATGAAGTGGTATTGCTACCTTTTGGTTTAACCGGTAACTTAAATGAAGACCTTGAAAATGTTAGGACGTTTAATGCAGATTTGGATGCGATATATTTTGGTTTAGATCATGTTACTGATTTCGAGTTTTCAGCAGATTACAAAACAAAACCAGAAAATGTAGCTTTTAAAGCGTACAATCCTAGTGTGGAAAATATGGTAGACATCATTAATGTTACAGGGTTTTTATTAAGTCAGGTTACGCGTATTGATAAATCTAAAAACCTAAAGGATAAACAATTACAGTTTACGCCTTTTAAAAAAGCCATAGAGCAATACAGTATTAATTTTATTCATTACAACTTTAATATTCCATTGGATAAGGTCGATGCATTTATTGATTATGTGGAGGCACAAGGTATTGATAAAGAATTATTGAAAGAAAATAGGGAGGTAGAGCTCTTAGAGCGCGTCAACCAATTGAGTAAGTCATTTTTAAAAATACAAGGTGTTAAGGGGTAACTATTACATTTTTTTTATTTTAATAGGTTTCAATTTAATACTAAATGCCCAGCGTAAAGATCTTTCAGGTACGCTTATTGCCGATGATGACGTTGAGGGGATCCATATCTTAAATAGAACAGCATTAAAATATGCCATTTCTGGCGAGAATGGCCGCTTTAATATTCTGGCAAAGACTAACGACACTTTATTTGTTTCTGGCTTAAAATACCAAAATAAACGCGTAGTAATTAGTCGATCTATGTATGAGACCGGAAGCATAAGTATTGCGCTTATTGAAAAGATTAATGAACTTAACGAAGTGGTAGTTGGTAAAATATTTACAGGTAGTTTAGAATCTGACCTCGAAAATTTAGAGGCAAAAACAGAAATAGATTTCTACGATTTAGGCATTCCTGGTTATATAGGTAAACCACTTACACAAAACGAACGTAAATTACATGATGCAGATGCAGGATCATGGGGCTATTTAGGTCTTGGTTTTGGTGTAAATTTTCACAAATTGCTTAACACGGTAAGTGGAAGAACAAAAAAGCTAAAAGAAATAGTAGCCCTTGAAAAGCGTGGAAAATGTATTGACCGTCTTCGACGAAACTATGAAACCATAATTTTCGAAACCAATAATCTACCAGATACTTTAAAGAACGAATATTTCTTTTTCTGTGAAGAAGATCCTGAATTTGAGGAGCATTGTAACTCTAATAATGATTTGACAGCGATTGAATTTTTAAAAGAAAAGCTAATTGCTTATAAGAAGAATCTAAATTCTACTAAAAAAGAATAATTTTGGAATGCTTTTTGAATAATTATAAAAACATTTAAACACAATTAATGAAATACCTATCCTTAATAATCGCATTGTTAATTACCCCATTGGTTGAAACAAATGTTGAATTAGATCACGAATATTACGTAAGTGTTACAAAAATCGAATATGCTCAGGAGCAAAATTCACTACAAATTATTAGTCAGATTTTTATAGATGACTTTGAAACATTACTGCGCAAACGATATGACGAAAATATAACCTTAGATAGTAATAAAGAATCTCAATTAATTGAAGATTACATGAATCGCTATTTACAGAATAAATTAAAAATTAGGGTTAATGGGGCTGCCGTAAAATTTAAATTCATTGGTAAAGAATATAAAGAGGACATTACTTACTGTTATCTTGAAATAGAGAATGTAAATGATCTCAATTCAATTGAGGTTACAAATCGTATTCTATTCGATATTTTACCAGAGCAACAGAATATTGTACGCCTTAAAATGAAAAAAAGAAACAAGAGTTTTTTACTCATTCCAGACAATGATAAATGCGTGTTAAACTTTAACTAAAACACTGTTAAAGCCATGCTAAATTATTATTTTAGGCTTCATTTTTAACATTAACACACTAACATGAAAATTTTTAAGTACTTCTCCTTTGCTTTATTATTTGTTTGTGCAAGCACTTTTGCGCAAGAAGAAATAAAGCCGGAGCGTAAACCTGGTCACACCAACCAAAACAAGTTCAAGCAATTATATGATGAGTTTGCAACACCTAATATGTTTAGAACAGGATCTGGAGCACCAGGTCCAGCATATTATCAGCAGCAGGCAGATTATAAAATGGATATTGAAATTGATGATGAGAATGCAAGATTATTTGGTAATGAAACTATTACGTATACTAACAATTCTCCGGACGAGTTAAAGTATTTATGGGTTCAATTAGATCAAAATATGAGAGCTGAAGATTCTAAAACACCATTAATTTCTAACGATAGACCACAGGAAGCAACTTATGCATCTAGTTTTACGAATAAATACTTAAAACAAGCTTTGGATAGAGGTTTTAATATAGAGCATGTAAAAGATGTCAATGGTAAGGATTTACCGCATATGATAAATCGCACTATGATGCGTGTCGAACTTCCAAAGCCAATGAAAACTGGAGATAAGTTTTCATTTAAAATTAAGTGGAATTATAATATAAACAACCACGTTACAGAAGGTGGTCGTTCTGGTTACGAATATTTTGAAGAAAATGATAACAGAATATATGTGATGGCACAGTTCTATCCTCGTATGGCTGTATACAACGATGTTGAAGGATGGCAAAATTCACAGTTTTGGGGACGTGATGAATTCGCACTACCTTTTGGAGATTTTGATGTAAATATTACGGTACCAGCAGATCATATATTAGACGGTACAGGATACTTGGTAAATAGAGAAGAGGTATTTACTAAAGACATGATGAAACGTTTTAAGCAGGCTCAAAAATCATACGATAAACCTGTAATGATTGTAACTCAAGACGAAGCTGAGCAAACTGAAAAAACAAAGAGTAAGGACAAAAAAACCTGGAAGTTATCTGCACAGATGGTTCGTGATTTTGGCTTTGCCACGTCGCGTAAGTTTATCTGGGATATGATGGCTGTGAAAATTGGAGACAAAGATGTTATGGCAGTTTCCTTATATTCTAAGGAAGGCAATCCGCTTTGGGAGCAATGGTCTACACGAGCAGTTGCAAGTACATTAAAATCATACTCTCGTATGACATTTGACTATCCGTATCATAAAGCTATTTCGGTGCATGCGCCAATGGGTATGGAGTATCCAATGATATGTTACAATTTTGGTCGTCCGGATAAAGACGGAAATTATTCTGATAGAACTAAATACGGAATGATAAGTGTAATTATTCACGAGGTTGGTCATAACTTTTTCCCAATGATCGTAAATAGTGATGAGCGCCAATGGACGTGGATGGACGAAGGATTAAATACCTTTGTACAGTATGTAGCTGAGCAGGACTTTGCAGAATGGAATCCAACAGCACTTTCGCCAAACGATAAACAATACCCATCACGAAGAGGACCTGCCAAGAATATTGTAAGATATATGGGTGGCGAGCAGGATTTTATTGCACCTATTATGACAAAAGGATTAAACACCTATCAGTTTGGTAATAATGCCTATGGAAAGCCTGCAACAGGGCTTAACATATTAAGAGAAACAATTATGGGTCGCGATCTTTTTGATTATGCTTTTAGAGAATATTCAAACCGATGGATGTTTAAACATCCAACACCAGAAGATTTTTTCCGTACAATGGAAGATGCTTCTGCAGTAGACTTAGATTGGTTCTGGAGAGGATGGTTTTATACCACAGATTACACAGATATAGGAATTAAAGAAGTAAAGAAATATCAAGTTACTAGTAATCCTACAGCAGCCGTAAAGAAACAACTTGAAGCGCAAGGACGTTCTATCGATGATTTACCACCATTAGTATTTTTCGTAGAGGAAGGAAGTGAAGATTATGAAGCTGGAATGTCTTCTGGTAATGTGTCTGAAAATGTTAAAACCGTTAAGGAATATGTTATGGATAACTTTACACCAGAAGAACGTAAGCAATTAAAGTCTCCTAATTATTTCTATAATGTCACATTTAATAAGCCAGGTGGATTAGTTATGCCATTAATAGTTGAATATACATACGCAGATGGTACTAAGGAAAAAGTTACCTATCCTGCACAAGTATGGAGGCTCAATGACGCTGAAGTATCAAAATCTATTGCCAGCGAAAAAGAAATAGTTTCAATTGTAGTAGATCCAGATTTAGAAACTGCAGACGTTGATACCACAAATAATTCTTGGCCTAAAGAAGTTAAGGATAGTGAATTTGATAAATTTAAAAATTCAGTTAAAGACTAAATTATAAAATTTAAATATTAAAGCCGACTTTAACGAGTCGGCTTTTTTTTATTAGATAAAGTCACTCTATATTTGCATCGTGATACATTCAACCATATTATTATTTATTGGAGGTACAGAAATTGTATTCATACTCTTTATTGTGGTATTAGTTTTTGGCGCAGATAAATTACCTGAAATTGCAAGAGGTATGGGTAAAGGTATGCGTACACTTAGAGATGCAACCAACGATATTAAGCACGAGGTCACTAAAAGTGCAAAAGAAAGCAATATTATAGATACGGATGCTGCCAAAGAGATTCAGCAGGAACTGGATAAAGTAAAAGATGATCTAGAAGATTTTACAGGGTCCTTAAAGCGAAGAAAATAGACTATTTCTTTCTGCTAATGGTTAAACCATCACGTATAGGTAAAACTACTGTTTCTATGCGATCATCATTTTTAAGAAGGGTATTGTAGTCCAAAACAGCCTTTGTAGATATATCTTTCTTCTTAAGCTTCTCTACGACCTTACCATGCCATAACACATTATCAGACAAAATAATTCCTCCAGCCTCTAACTTGTCTATGACCGCATTAAAATAATTACTGTAATTAGGTTTGTCTGCATCAATAAAAACCAAATCAAACATCGTGTGCAGCGTTGGTATTATATCTATTGCATTTCCAGTATGCTGAATTATTTGATGTCCATACTTAGATCTGTCAAAATATTTGCGTTGAAAGTCTACTAACTCTTCATTAATATCAATGGTGTGAATAACACCATCTGAAGACAGTCCTTCTGCCAGGCACAACGTAGAATAACCTGTAAATGTGCCTAACTCTAAAACTGATTTTGGATTAATAAGTTTAGAGATCATACTTAGAACGCGGCCTTGGTATGGCCCACTTAGCATTATGGGTTGCAATACTTTTTGGTATGTCTCTCGCGTAAGTTCTTGTAATAGCTCTGGTTCTTGCTCAGAATGTGCTACAATATAATGGTCTAATTTTTCAGGTAAAAAATACACTAAGAAAGAATACGTTGCATTAATTTTTGTTTTGCTTGCTCATCATCTCCACACAACCATTGGATTACATTATCCTCCCAAATGGCATCACGTTCATTTTCAGATATTATCTTTCGTTCCATTGCTAAATCTAGAATTTTACCTGGATAAGAGGATTGTTTTTCACTTTCCATTTCACCTAATGGATAGGGATCGTCTAATCCCATTAACACTTGTTTTGAGGTCTGATTTTTTATGAGAAGTTCTAGACCACCTGTATCATGCACTAATGTGTCAAAGAAAATATTTTTGTGACCTACAGCTTTTCTTGGATGACTCTTGCCTTCAAATAAGTCTGGTCGTCCATCAAAGCCTTGTATACGTCTTCCTAAGTTAATTTGTGCCAACTGTCCACCATGAGCAAAACAGGTACGCATATTCGGGTATTTGTCCTGATATCCGTTTAAAGTTAGAAAGTGATAAGCATCAGCACATTGGGCTAGCATCCAGATCAAGTGGAAACGCCAAGATGTATTTTCTAGCTTTATAAATTTTTCTCCATCATAGGGATGAATCTCAACGGCAAGATTATACTTGTTTGCTAACTCAAATATTGGCTCATTTTCCTCATCAAAAATACAGCGCCAGGTCCCAATGGTATCCATATAGTGCGTTGGAAGACACAATAATTGCATACCCAACTCCTCAACACAACGTTCTATTTCCCAGCAAGCACCACGAACAAAACCAGGGTGTACAACAAAACCACAGGTAAATTTACTAGGATTTTGGTGTTGCACCTTTGCATTAAAATCATTCTGAAATCTTAAAGCTTGTTTCATTTCTTCAACGCGTAAGCCATTACCGTAGAGCTGAGACAAGTTTAAAACGACAGCATGGTCTATTTTGAAACGTTCCATCCATGCTAACTTTTCATTTAGAAAGAAGCTTGAGTCTGTTATTGGTCGGTTCCAGTCTTTTTGAAGCATGTATTTACGATCCTTATCAACCCAGAAAATACCTTTATCCTTCATAAACTGAGGAATTTCTTCTGGGTAGGGTAGAAGATGTGAGTGACCGTTAATACGAAGTTTTTTCTTAGTCATCTAATTGAACTTTTTTTGGTGGTTGCATTACTTCTCCACAATTAGGGCAGCTTCTTTTTTGTTTATCTCCGTAATATTCATCAAATATCTTGGGCATATCTGTTTCAATATTGTCTAACGTAAAATCTTCCTCGTATAATTTAGTAGTACAGTTTTCACAGAACCAAAGTAACGCATCCTTTACGCCATCTTCTCGAGGATATTCTATTACCAGGCCAACAGTATTAGCGCCTCTCTGAGGTGAGTGCGGCACTTTTGGTGGTAGTAAGAATATATCCCCTTCTTTTATATGGATATCTTTTGGTGTGCCTTCGTCTATAACTTTTAAGACAATATCGCCTTCTACCTGATAGAAAAACTCAGGGGTTTCATTGTAATGGTAATCTTTTCTACTGTTTGGTCCACCTACAACCATAACTATAAAGTCGCCACCTTTCCAAACTACTTTATTGCCTACAGGTGGTTTTAATAAATGGCGGTTTTCTTCTATCCATTCTTTGAAATTTATTGGTGGAAATAATGTGCTCATAGTTCTATTTTTTGTCATTCCTGCGAGGGCAAGAATTTATTATATGTTTATCAGATGTTGTGGACCCCTGCATTCGCAGGAATGACATGTCCTAAAGTTACAAAGATTTTGTTCTTCCGCCATCAACCGGAAGGTTAATTCCGTTAATATAGGATGCACGATCGCTTGCTAAAAATGTAATGGCATCTGCGAGCTCTTCTGGTTTTGCAAACCGCTTTGCTGGTACAGCATTTTTCATGGTATTAGCAGCTTCCTCCTCAGTGTTACCGGCTTTAGCAGATTTATTCTTTATAATTTGGGTGAGACGTTCTGTCCCTGTTGCTCCAGGTAAAACATTATTTACAGTTATACCAAACTGACCCAATTCATTGGCTAATGTCTTGCTCCAGTTGGCCACTGCTCCACGAATAGTATTACTTACACCCAAACCATCTAATGGTTGTTTTACAGAGGTAGATATAACATTAATTATACGACCAAAATTATGTTCTTTCATAAATGGAACAACAGACTGAACCAATACGTGATTACACTTTAGATGTTGCGTAAAAGCGCTTTCGAATTCTTCAATATTGGCGGAAAATATTGGTCCACCGGCTGGTCCACCTGTATTGTTTACCAAAACATGGAACCCGTGATTATTTGAAATATAATCTGATACTTTTTCTTTTAATTCCTGTGGATTGCTAAAATCAGCAACTATATAATCGTGTTTACGATGCTGAGGTAATTCGGCTAGGGTAGTTTTTAGCTTATCCTCATTTCTAGCAACTAAGGTTACTATTGTACCTTCGGCCGCTAGAGCCATTGCTGTTGCTTTTCCTATTCCTGCTGTACTACCACAGACTAAGGCATACTTGTTGTTTAAATTTAAGTTCATGTTTTTCCTGAAATTATGGAATATTTTTTAGTTTAATATATACTGCTAATGTATTTTCAGCATAATTACAAAGCATCAATACTTTATACAAACATTTTTAGCTTCTGTAAAAAAGCGTAAAGCTTCAAAGCCACCTTCTCTGCCAACGCCACTATCTTTAACACCACCAAATGGTGTACGTAAATCACGCATTAACCAGGTATTTACCCAAACAATTCCGGCTTCGAGCATATTACTTAAATGCATCGTACGTTTTAAATTATTTGTCCATAGGGTTGCAGATAAGCCATACTTTACCTTGTTCGCCATTTGCAAAACTTCGTGTTCAGTTTTAAAAGGCATAATTGTAACCACAGGACCAAATATCTCTTCCTGGTTAACTCTACAATCATCACTAGAGACTTCAATAACAGTCGGTTCTAAATAATATCCGTTTTCATAACCATTGATCTTAACAATATTGCCACCACATAACACCGTTCCGTTTTCTTGCTTAGCAATATCTATATAGGCTTTAACTTTTTCTAAATGCTGCTTTGAAACTAAAGCACCAATATTAGTTTCTGGTTCTGAAGGATGACCAACTTTAAGCTGTTTCACACTTTGCACAAAGTCGTTCTTAAATTTTTCATAGATAAAGGTTTCTACAAAAATTCGACTTCCGCAAAGACATATTTGTCCTTGATTGGCGAAAGACGATCGTACTGTTGTTGCTAACATCTCGTCATAATCGCAATCTGCAAAAATGATATTTGGATTTTTACCACCTAATTCTAAAGATAGTTTTTTAAACATGGGCGCGGCAACTTTAGCAATACGAGCGCCAGTAGTGGTGCCTCCAGTAAAAGATATAGCTTTAATGTCTGGATGCTCAACGATGGCCTGACCTGTGGTAGTGCCTAATCCATGAACAATATTTAGTACACCTTTAGGCAAACCAGCTTCTGTACACACTTGTCCCAATAAAAAGGCTGTCATTGGTGTGACTTCGCTAGGCTTTGCAACAACGCAATTTCCTGCAGCAATCGCTGGAGCAATCTTCCAGGAAAATAAATAAAGAGGGAGGTTCCATGGACTAATACATCCTACAACTCCAATAGGCTGGCGTAACGTGTAATTAATAGCATTTTGCCCTACACTCTCGTGACTTTCACTAGCAAATTGGGTAATGGCATTGGCAAAAAATCTAAAATTACTTGCGGCTCTGGGTATGTCAATAGTTTTTGCCAATGAAACCGGCTTGCCGTTGTCTTTACTCTCTGCCTCAGCGAAATCTTGTAATTTAGCTTCGAGTAATTCTGAAATTTTCAGAAGAATTCTACTACGAGCTTCCAATGTAGTTTGACTCCAGTCTGGAAATGCCGATCGAGCTGCTGAATACGCATTATCTACATCTTCTTTGGTGGAATTAGGTAATTGTCCGTAAACTTCTCCGTTTGAGGGATTATAGTTGTCTATCCAATTGTCTAGAACTGGATCCTGGAAGTTACCGTTTATATAGTTTTGAATGTTCATTTTATTCTCAGATAAAAGAATTAAGAAAATAGAATCTCGACTTTTTGACTTGGTTCTTGAACTTTTATTCTTATTTCTTGTAAGCCATTACTTTAATTTCGACCACCAGATCTGGATGTGGTAATTGATGTACAGCAACTGTAGTTCTGGTTGGTCCAGTTTCTTTGTCAAAGAATTCTGCATAAGCCTTATTGTAATCTGCAAAATCATTCATGTTTACTAAAAATGACGTAACGTCTACCACATCCTTTAAACTTGCTCCGACTTTTTGTAAGTTTTTATTAATGTTTTTTAGTACTTCCTGTGTTTGCACATAAGCATTTAGGCGTTTTGTGCCCATCTCATCAATGATATCCACTCCTGCAATGGTATTGTCTGCTCTACGGGAACTTGTACCTGAAACGAAAATAAAATCGCCAACTTGTTTTACATGTGGATACGCTCCTCTTGGTGTCACACGTGTTCCCGTAGAAGCAGAAATTTTATTGTCTTTGTTACTCATAATTATTGTCATTCCTACGAAGGCAGGATTCTATTTAATTTAACTTCACTTTACATTGGATTCCGCATCAAGTGCGGAATGACAAATGGTCAATGCAGACCTGCAACTCTATCATCTTCTAAAATTGCTTCAGTCTCAGTTTTTACTTTCTCTAATATATCTTTTATGTCATCTTCCGAAGAAATAATATTATCGGTTAACATGTTTAAAATCGCTTTGTCCTGTGCGCGTCCTTTTAACATAGCTTCTCTGTAACCAATTTGTTCATTAAAGGTAACTAAACTATATTTTGAGGAATAATCGTTAGGAAACTCTTTTTCTAATGCCATTTCAATTTTTCGCTTCTCTTGAAAAATAGGTTGTCCGACATGGTCTTTCATTTCATGAAAATTATCAATTGCTAAATCGGCAATAGCATCGGTATCTGGCTTCCTGTTATTTTCATAGGTCGCAAAAATGGCTTCCCAATTTTCGAGATCTTGATCTAAAACTTTATCAAATTCTACGACATCTTCAAAAGAGGCATTCATTCCTTGCCCGTAAAAAGGGACAATGGCATGGGCAGAATCTCCCATTAGTAATGTATTGCCTTTATAATGCCATGGAGAGCATTTAACAGTTCCTAAAGGAGCTGTTGGATTTTCAAAAAAATCATCAACCAGATTAGGCATAATTTCTAAGGCATCGGGAAATTCTTTTTCGAAGAATTCTGTAACGATCTCTGGAGTTGTTAAATTATTGAAATTATAGTCCCCTTCATTGTAGCTCAAAAAGAGTGTTACTGTAAAACTACCATCTAAATTTGGTAAGGCAATAATCATGAAATCTCCACGAGGCCAAATATGTAAAGCATTTTTATAGGTTTTATAATCGCCATCCTTTGTTGGTAAGATGCTTAGTTCCTTATAGCCATGGCTTAACCATTGTTGAGAAAAACTGAATAAAAATTTGCGTTCTAAAAAGTAGCTTTTACGCAATGCAGAACCAGCGCCGTCTGTCGCAATTATGCAATCTGCATCTTCAATAAACTTTTCTTTAGTGTTGAAATCTTCAAATAGGGCTGTTGTTTTTTCAAAATCTACTGATTTACATTTTTTATTAAAATGAATGGTAACATTTTTATGTTTTTCAGCTTCATCCAAAAGTAAAGCATTGAGCTGGCCTCTTGATATGGAATTAATATATTCATAGTCGCGTCCGCTATAATTTGACAGAAAGGTATTACCATCCTTATCGTGCAGCATACGGCCATTCATAGGAATACATAATGATTTTACTTTGTCCTCCATACCAACAAGCTTCATGGCTTTATTGCCTCGATCAGAAAATGCAAGATTAATAGAGCGTCCAGCAGAAATATCTGTACGACGTAAGTCCTGTCGCATTTCGTAAACGTTGACATTATAACCGCGTTGTCCTAGTCTTAAGGCTAATAGGCTTCCGCAAAGTCCAGCTCCTATGATTAGGATGTTTTGTTGTTTATTACTCATCTAAAATCGCTTTCATTTTATTAACCATGAGGTATACGTCTTCGAAAGTATTGTATAAAGGCACTGGAGCACATCGAATTACATCTGGCTCCCTCCAGTCAGTTATTACGCCTGCATCTGTAAGTTTATTATATAAATTTTTATCGGCATTTATTACTTGAACTGATAGTTGACAGCCACGCTCGTCTGGATTTTCTGGTGTAATTATTCTTATGGTAGCTTCTCCAAGTGTTTTTAACAAAAATTCAAAATACCCAGTTAGCTTTTTAGATTTCTTAATAAGCTTATCCATACCAACTTCATGAAACATGTCTAACGATGATTTTATTGCTGCCATAGACAAAATAGGTGGATTACTCAGTTGCCAGCCTTCAGCGCCAGGTAATACATCAAATTCATGTCTCATATTAAAACGAGTAGTCTTATTATGACTCCACCAACCAGTTAAGCGATTTAAGTTTTTATCGTAAGCATGTCTTTCGTGGACAAAACAACCCGATAAACTTCCTGGCCCTGAATTTAGATACTTGTAGGTGCACCAAACGGCAAAATCGGCACCAGAATTATGCAAATCTAACTTAACGTTACCTGCGCCATGAGCACAATCAAAACCCACAATACAACCATGTTTATGTCCAAGATTTGTAATGCGTTTAAAATCGAAAAACTGCCCAGTATAATAGTTAACGCCTCCAATAAGTACCAAGGCTATTTCGTTACCCTGAGCTTCTAATATTGCTTCTAAATCTTCGTGTCTTAATAGCTCTTCATCTTTTCGTGGTGACCAAAGAATTAACCCTTCCTTGTCATCGTAACCATGATGACGCAATTGCGATTCTACAGCGTACTTGTCAGAAGGAAAAGCATCGCTTTCAATAACTATTTTATAACGTGTTTTAGTTGGTCGATAGAACGATGCCATCATAAAATGAAGGTTCGCAGTAAGCGAATTCATTGTCACTACTTCTATAGGTTTCGCGCCAACTAATTTGGCCGTACTTTCAGTAAGGAATTCATGATAAGGTAGCCAAGGGTTTTTAGCTTCGGTATGTCCTTCTACGCCAAGATTTGCCCAATCTTGCAATTCCTGATTTATATAATCTTTTGTTGATTTTGGTTGTAATCCTAATGAGTTTCCACAGAGATAAATAAGTTCCTTACCATTATTGTCTTTAGGTATATGAAATTGTTCTCTATAATTAGACAATTCGTCTAATGCGTCTTGTTGCTTCGCGTATTCAAGACTATTCTCAAAGTTGGACAAAGTGAATTTTTTTATCGGTTGCTAACAAAAATAAGGATTTAAAAAGCATTAAAAAAGCGCTTTGAAAACAAAGCGCTAGTGAAAATATATAGACGCCAATTGGCGGAAAATGTAAGCTATACGAGATTGGTTATTATCACCGTCGTGAAACTTACATTATAGGTTACAAAAGTAATGTCAATAATTTGAATTTGTATCATTCCGAAGAAATACTAATATCCGTAAAATTTAGGTTCCAGTTGCCATTTGCCATTTTATGATCTGTAGCAATTTTAATGCCATTGTAATCCCTATAATTTTCAAAGGTTGTAGCCATTGTCGGATCAGGTGAATTACTTTTTCTAAATACCCATTCTCTTATCAGATAGTCATCACTATAATAAATATCGTACGCATCACCAGGTGTATAGCCTCCTTCAGGTGGGTATACAACGGTTATCATATTGAACTCCTTATCACTTATTGGTGCGTTAGCTTTCTTGGGTTCTGAAATTTTAACAGCGGTATCCCATACTAACTGAAAAGGCACCAACAACCAAAATTTATCGTTTATAAAAGCTCTATCTGCAGGTATAATTGTACTGTCTATTTTGTTTCTGGTATACTCAGCGGTTTGCTCTCCAGCGTTCATTTTTATTCTATTTTCTCTAGGAAACCAAGTCCAGGTTCTACCTTTTCCTTTAATAGAATCTTGGTCTACCTGAAAAGTAAAATGCACTTCAGATACATGCTTCCAATTATCGTATCCATGTGCATTGGCGATTTTTTCTGCGACATTTAATTCTTTCTGTTCTTCTATTACAGGTGTTTCTGAATTATTAGATTTGCAAGCTAAAACAAGAAATAAACCTATTATTGCTATAAATATTGATTTCATCTTAAAAGGAGGTTAATATTCATAAGCTAAATTAACTAACCATGGAGGAGAATGCTAATTATTTTAAAGTAAATAAAGAAACCTGGAATAAAAAGGTAGGCATACATGCACAGAGTGCAATGTACAATATGGAAGATTTTAAATCTGGAAAAACCTCTTTAATGCCCTACGAATTAGAGGCATTAGGTGATGTTAAGGATAGGTCGTTGCTGCACTTGCAATGCCATTTTGGGCAAGATACCTTGAGTTGGAGTAGAAGAGGAGCAAAGTGCATTGGAGTGGATCTAAGTGACGAAGGAATTAAATTGGCAAAGAAATTAAATAAAGATTTGGAGCTTGATGCTGAGTTTGTGTGTACTAATGTTTTGGACACTTCTAAACATATTTCTAAAACTTTTGATATTGTATTTACAAGTTATGGCGTGATAGGATGGCTGCCAGATCTAAAACCTTGGGCACAAATGATTGCTGATCGGCTGAAAGTTGGAGGCACGTTTTACATCGTAGAATTTCATCCTATTCTCTGGATGTTTGATTATGTCGATGGCGAATCTGTGATGAAATATCATTACAGTCAAAAAGAAGTTATTTACGAGGAATATGAAGGGACTTATGCCAATCAATCGTCAAAAATGGTGAGCAAAGAATATGGTTGGAATCATGGCTTAAGTGACGTTGTGAATTCTCTTATTGAAGCAGGTTTGAAAATAGATTACCTAAACGAGTACGATGAAAGCCCTTATGATGTTTTTCCGAATTTAACTAAGCAAGCAAATGGTATGTATAGGATGAAAGATCAGCTGTTTCCTATGATTTTTGAGTTAAAGGCTACGAAGATCTAATGATAAAGTTTTTATTATTTTCAGTGCAGTCGATAAATCTATAAGGCATTTTGGCTGCACCTAATGGGCCATGTAACAAATTTAGTGCTTTTCCTTTTCCTTTAATAGCTCGGGAAATTTAGCTTTAAAACGATTTAGTCTAGGGATTGATACTGCTCTAATGTAACTTTGGTTGGGGTTGCGTCTTTCAAAATTTTGATGGTAATCTTCAGCGACCCAAAACTTTTGAAACGGATATACTTCTGCAGCGACATTAGCTTCGATTTGGTTTGCTAATACTGCTTTCTTTTCTTCTATGATATTTTTCTGTTCGTCATTTTGGTAAAAAATAATTGAACGATACTGTGAACCTCGATCTGGTCCCTGTCCATTGACTTGTGTCACATTTTGAGAACCGAAGTAAATATCTATTAAGGTTGCAAAGCTTATAATATCAGGATTATAAATAACTTCGACTGCTTCTGCATGACCCGTAGTACCAGTATTACTACTCTCATAGGTTGGATTCTTAGTGTGTCCGCCAGAATAACCACTAATAACTTCATCTACGCCTCTAACACTTTCGTAAATTGCTTCGACACACCAAAAGCATCCACTCGCAAAATAAGCTCTGGCCTTTCCATCTTGAATTGGCACAAGAACTGGTTCTGCATTAATGATAGCTTTTTGCTTATTAGTTACCTGAGCTTGATTATGACAACTAAAAAACAATAATGTAAAACTAAAAATGTAAAGTAACTTTTTCATAAATGTAATTTATTTTAATAGTAGACGGATAAAGTGTAAAACCTTAACATGAGGTAGTCTTAAAGTTTTATTAAAAAAAAAGCCTCTGCAGTTGCAAAGGCTTTAGATATTATGTGGAGATTATCTATTTGCTAAGTTTAGCAAACAACTTATCCATTTTTGCTTTTTCTTCTTCGGCTAATGCGGCATCAACTAAGATTCGACCACTATGCTCATCTGTAATTACTTTTTTACGAGAAGCAATTTCTACCTGTACCTGAGGGGGAATAGTAAAGAAAGAACCACCAGACGCGCCACGTTCAATAGCTACAACAGCTAAACCGTTTTTAACGTTGTTTCTAATTCTTTTATAAGCTTTAACTAATCTATCATCAATTTTCTTTTGAAAATCTTCAGATTTACTGATTAATGCTTCTTCTTCTTTTTCTGTTTCCTTAAGGATCTCGTTTAATTCACCTTTTTTATGCTTAAGGTGCGTTTGCTTGTCTTTTAAACGATCTTTAGTTTCAGAAATAACTTCTTTCTTCTGCTCAATCTGAGCCTTGAATTCTTTAATGTGCTTTTCAGCTAACTGAATTTCTAATTCTTGAAACTCAATTTCTTTAGTTAAAGAATTATATTCTCTGTTATTTCTAACATTATTTTGTTGCTCGCTATATTTTTTAATTAACGATTTAGCTTCTTCGATCAAGTTCTTTTTGCCTTTAATCTCATCGTCAATTACTGCAAGGCTATCGCTTAATTTATCCATTCTTTTGTTAAGCCCTTCAACTTCATCTTCTAAGTCTCTTACTTCTAAAGGAAGCTCACCTCTGACATTTCTTATTTCATCTACACGAGAGTCAATTAATTGTAAATCATATAGTGCTCTTAATCTTTCTTCAACAGAAACTTCAGCTTTTTTTGCCATAATTATAAATACTTTACCGGATTTGTATTTGTCTTTGATAAAATGATTGCAAAATTAGTAATTTTTTTCGAGAGATAGTCTACTAAAAACGATTTTGTGAATTGTTCACTTTCATAATGTCCGATATCTGCTAAAATGATAGAATTTTCTGCACTAAAAAAATCGTGATACTTCAAATCTGCTGTGACTAGAAGGTCTGCTCCTGAAGCTTTTGCAGCTGGAATAGCGAAGCTGCCTGAGCCACCCAGTACTGCTATGCGTTTTATAGGTTTGTTCAAAAGATTTGAATGCCGTACACAATGTGTATTCATCTGGGATTTAATAAATTTTAAACAGGCTTCTGCTTCCATTTCTTCCTGTAGCTCACCAATCATACCAATTCCTATATGTTGGTTATTATTATCAAGTGCCACAATTTCGTAAGCTACTTCTTCATAGGGATGTGTTTTGAAAAGTGTATTTAAAATGATAGGCTCTAAATGCTTTTGAAATGTAATAGAGATTGCCACCTCTTTTTCAATTTGTAGTTCCCCTTTTTTTCCAATTACAGGGTTTGAATCTTCAGTACCTAGATAAGTGCCTTCTCCTTCGCTATTAAAACTACAAGACTCATAATTGCCGATGCTGCCTCCCCCAGCAGCAAATAAGGCTTGTCTTAGTTCTGGAGCATTAGCTTTAGGTACATACGTTTGAAGTTTCTTTATGGTGTCAGTTTGTGGAATTAATATTTCTTTATTTTTTAATCCTAATTGGTCACAGATAATAGAGTTTACGCCATTTATAGCATTATCTAATGCGGTATGAATTGAAAATATGGCAATATCATTTTTAATAGCTTTAATAACAACTCGTTCTACATAAGTTTTACCATTAAGTTTTTTTAGACCTTTGAATATTATGGGATGAAAACTTACAATAAGGTTACACTCTTTTTCAATAGCCTCATCAACAACTACCTCTAAAGTATCTAAGGTTACTAAGACTCCGGTTACCTTCTGATTTTTATCACCTACTAAAAGACCTACATTATCAAAATCTTCGGCATAAGCTAAAGGGGCCAGGTCATGTAAGTGGTTAATTACGTCTTGTACAATCATAAGTGCATATTTATTTCAAAAATAGTATATTTTCGTACTAATGAAATTCTTAAGAATTATATTATTTCCGTTTGTACCAATTTACTTTCTGGTAACCTGGATTCGGAATTTGCTATACGATAAAGGTATTAAATCCTCAAAGTCCTACGATATTCCAATTATATGTGTGGGAAATCTCAGTACAGGAGGTACTGGTAAGACACCAATGATCGAATACTTAATTAGACTCCTTAATTCTGAAAAACATATTGCGACCTTAAGTAGAGGTTACAAAAGAACATCTCAAGGATTTGTACTGGCAGATTCTGGTACTACTGTAAACGCTATTGGTGATGAGCCTTATCAGTTTTTTAATAAGTTTGAGTCCATAAAAGTTGCTGTAGATGCCAATAGACGAAATGGAATTGAAAGGCTAATGGCTTTGCCAGATTCACCTGAGGTTATTTTATTAGATGATGCGTTTCAGCATAGAAAAGTTGAAGCTGGATTTAATATTTTACTGACCGCTTACAACAATCTTTATTATAATGATATAGTATTACCTACTGGTAATTTGAGAGAGCCCAAATCGGGCTCCAAAAGAGCAGACATTATTGTAATCACTAAATGTCCCAAAGATATCACAGAAGTTAAGAAGCGTGAGATAATAAATGGATTGAAATTGCAACCCCAGCAGAGTGCATTTTTTAGCTACATCGAATATGCTGAATTAGTAATTTCAAATAAGAATGAAATAAAAATAAATGAACTACCTCATTTTACTTTAGTTACTGGTATTGCTAATGCAAAACCATTAGTAGATTTCTTAAAGAGGGAAGGGTTGGAGTTTGACCATTTAGAGTTCGATGATCACTACAGTTTTAAAACAGAAGATATTAAGACGTTTGAAAATTTGGGTGTCGTTGTTACAACAGAAAAAGATTATATGCGCTTAGCGCATGAAGAACGGTTGAAGAAAAAATTATATTACCTACCCATTCGTTTAAAGATTGAAGCTTCAGATTCTTTTGACAAAATGGTTAAAGCATTTATAAATTAAAAGAAACTTGAGGTCACTTCTTTACCTGAAAGGACATCAAATAATTTCTGTTCAAAATCTTCCTGTTTAAACGGTTTGGAAATTATATCGTTAAATCCGGCCTCTCCAAATTCGTGCATCTTGTCTTCTAACGTTACTGCTGTGAGCGCAAATATAGTTAATTCCTTATCGAATGTTCTAATGATCTTCGTAGCTTCAAGACCGCTAATTCCTGGCATATGAATGTCCATTAATACGACATTATAAGTTTCAGCTTTTACCTGCTCAACTGCATCTTCGCCATTATCCACAACATCGCAATAAAGTCCCATCTTGTTAAGGATCTTTTTAGTAATCATCTGATTAATTTTATTGTCCTCAACAATTAAAATTTTAACTTCGCTTAAATCCAAATCTTCCATCTTATTAGATTTTTTAATTTCTACTTCTTTAGCTTGTTTAACTTCTTCAATATGTTCTAAAGGCAATTCGAAAAAGAATGTTGTACCCTTACCGAGCTCACTCTTTAAATAAATTTTACCTTTTAAAATATGAATAAGTCCTTTTACAATTGATAAACCAAGACCTGTTCCACCATATTTTCTGTTAATTTGAACAGAACCTTGTGAGAAACTCTCAAACATATGATCTTGTTTTTCTTTTGTAATACCAATGCCATTATCTTCAATTTCGAAACGTAAAGAGTATAAATTGTCTTTTTGTTTAAACTTATACGCTCTTACCCAGATGTCTCCATCTTTCGTGAATTTAATTGCATTTCCAAGTAGATTAATTAAGATTTGGGAAATCTTAAGTTGGTCACCGTTAAATGTTTCAGGTAAACCGTCTTCGTATTCAAAATGTAGATTTGTGCCATTATCTTTAGCTGAATTGCCTAGGGCAGAAATAACATTTTCAATTTTGTTTTTAAGGTTAAATACTTCTGGGTCTAACTCAACCTTATTAGCTTCAATTTTATTTATCTGTAGAATGTCGTTTATAAAGGTTAGCAAATAATCACCGGAAAACTTCAAAGATTTTAAGTGTGGTACCTGATGTTCTTTAGGATTTTCTTCCAGCAGCATATTGGTAAGACCAGTGACTGCATATAGCGGCGTTCGCAACTCGTGCGTTACTGTAGATAAAAAGTTAGCCTTTGTTTTAGATGCTAATTCGGCTTTTTCTTTTGCGACAATAAGTTCATCATTTTTTTTATGAAGCATATTGTTGGTTTTAAGCCTAATATTGTTGTTTTTGTATAACGACAGTGTTAGTAAGGACAATATCGTAATTAAGGCAATACTTAAGACCGTTGTTATTCGTGTAAAGCTGCTTTCTGCAGTAACTTCATCTACTTGCCTCTTTAATTGTGCATTTTCTGCCGCTCTATAAGCATAAGCCGATTCCCCTGTAGCGCTAAATGTAAGGTCTGCTCTTTGTATATTTAATAAAGAATCAGATAGTTTTATATGTTTCTTTATATAGTCGTATGAACTTTTGTAATCCTCGTTTTTCTCATGTATTTCACTAAGCGTTAAATAGCCTTCATTTATATTTTCTACAATATCGTAAGATTGTGCAATTTCTATACCTGTATTAGCCTGAGATAATGCCAACTCTGTATTCCCTAAAGCACTACTCACTTTACTACTTTGAATTAAGGCGCTACTTAAAAGGCGTCGTTGATCATATTTTTTAGCGAGAATCATTGTGCTCTCTAGTTGCGACTTAGCCTCATCGTAACGTTTTTGGGCAATATAGACCTTAGCTTCATTGAGTGTTACTTCTGGTATATATTCTTCTAGGTCTTCTTGTTCAAATAAGTTTTTTGCAGATTTAAAATACTCTAAAGCACTGTCGTATTCTTCCTTATTACTATTAAAAACACCTTTAATATTATATGTGACAGCTTGACTGCCATAATCTTCGATTTCTCGTTGAATTTTAAGAGCTTTGTTGAGTGAGACATTGGCCTGATCTGGTTTGTCTACTAAATATTGGACCTTGGCTATTTTGGTATGAATTTTACCCTGGCTGACCTTATCATCAATTTTTTCGGCAATTTTAAGCGCTTTAATTAAATAGTCATTGGCACTAAAATAGTCTCCACGATCACTGTGAATTTGAGCTTGCACAATGTGTTCTTGTACTCTAACAGAGAGCAAATCAGGGTCGTCTACACCATCCTTCTGTGCGAAGATTAAGGTGCAGAAACCTACTAAAAAGACAAATATGTAATATCTGATTGGGGACATTTTAGCTCATATCTATGAGACAAATATAATTATATATTCGACAAAAGTGCATTTTTATCCGATAAATTGCAAATTAAATCTAAAATTCTTGAACTATATCCAGTTTCATTATCATACCAGCCCACTATTTTTACCATATTACCGATTACTGATGTCATTTGAGCATCAAAAATGCAGGAATTGGAATTTCCTACAATATCAATAGAAACGATTGGATCTTCTGTATATTCTAAAATTCCTTTGAGGGTAGTGTCTGCGGCTAGCTTAAATAAATGGTTCACTTCTTTAATCGATGTGGAGCCTTTAATATTTATGGTAATATCTGTTAAGGATCCATTGGCTACAGGAACCCTTATTCCGCATCCACCTATAACATCATGCAAATCGGGAAAAATTTTAGTTAGTGCTTTGGCAGCACCAGTAGTTGTAGGTACAATAGATTGTCCTGCCGCCCTGGCTCTTCGTAGATCCTTATGAGGCTGATCGTGCAGACTTTGATCTGTTGTATATGAGTGAATGGTTGTAATATAAGCCTGCTTGATACCAAAATTTTCTTTTATGATTGAAATCATTGGTGCAGCATTATTCGTTGTGCAGGAGGCATTAGATAGGATGGTTTCATTCCCATCCAACAAATCCTCATTAACGCCCAATACAATTGTTTTAATATCATCTTCAATTGAAGGGACAGATAAAATCACACGTTTACCACCAGTCCTAAGATGGTGTTGAAGCTCAGTTCTGGTTTTGAATTTACCGGTCGATTCAATAATATAATCCGGATTCACCTTAGTCCAGTCTATTAATTTCGGGTGATTGTAATTATATAGTGGAATGATTTCCTCATTTACTATAATATTATTATCATCGTGTGAAACTACCGCATCTAATTTACCATGTATACTATCGTATTTTAATAGGTGACTTAGTGTTTTAGAATCAGATATATCGTTAATGGCAACAACTCTAATATGAGGATGTTTAAGAGCAAGCCTGAATACACGACGTCCAATTCTACCAAATCCATTGATAGCTATTGTAATCATTAGTTAATGTGTTTTTGCGCTTTATACGAAGATCTAACCAATGCGCTACTTTCTACATGTCTAAACCCTAAATCTAAGCCGATAGTTTCAAACTCTTTAAATTCATCAGGATTTATAAATCGTTTTACGGGTAAATGTGTTTTACTTGGCTGCAAATACTGACCTATCGTTACAACATCCACATCGTTTTCTCTTAAATCGTGTAGTGTTTCGATAACTTCTTCTCGAGTTTCCCCTAACCCTAACATAATTCCAGATTTGGTTCTGCGTTGCCCTTGTTGTTTTAAGTATTTTAAAACACCCATACTTCGATCGTATTTAGCTTGTATACGAACCTCTCTTGTTAAGCGTCTCACAGTTTCAATATTGTGAGAAACTACTTCTGGTGCTACTTTTATAATACGGTCTATATGTTTTTCTATACCTTGAAAATCTGGTATTAAAGTTTCTAAGGTGGTTTCAGGATTCATCCGCCTTACAGCATCTACAGTTTCGGCCCACATTATACTTCCCATATCCTTCAAATCATCTCTGTCTACACTGGTAAGTACAGCATGTTTTATTTGCATTAACTTAATAGAACGTGCAACTTTTTCGGGTTCATCCCAATCTACAGTTTCAGGGCGGCCCGTTTTAACTCCGCAAAATCCACAAGACCTTGTGCACACATTACCTAAGATCATAAAAGTAGCTGTACCTTCTCCCCAACATTCGCCCATGTTAGGACAACTTCCGGATGTACAAATAGTATTTAATTTGTATTTGTCAACCAGGCTTCTGAGTTCCGTATATTTTTTACCCGTTGGAAGTTTTACCTTTAACCATTTTGGTTTTCTATTTGGTATAATGTTAGATTCAACTTGTGTCTCCATGTACTTTATTTATCAAGTTTACAAAGATACAAAGTAAATCATTAAAATAAGTTAAAGTGTAGTTAGGTACCATATACCAAAACCTACTAAAAAGGCAATTCCCAAAATGGATAATATATGTAGCTTAAGACTAGGTCTCCATGCTAGAGGTGTATGTTTACTTGCTATTAATCTATAATTAATAATAGCATAAAATGGTGCGGTTAAAAAAGACAATATAGTAGCGACTTTAACTAGTAAGCCCATTTCTGACGCAAATGCAAAAAATATTATTAATGTACCCATTGTTAATATCAAAATCCATAATAAGTAACCATGTCTATGGCTTTTTTGAGTCAACAAATTTACACAAATAGTCATGGCTCGAGGGGAAGCATCTAATGTCGTGAGTGTGGTGCTAAACATGGTTGTAAAAGCTGCAACACCAATAATGACGTATGCCCATTTTCCTAAGCTCGTAGTGTATAATTCAATTAATTGATTAGAAAATATAGCTGCTTTATTACTAAAAACTGTTCCGGATTGATACATAACCAGATAGCCAAGGCAAAGAAATGCAATTCCTAAAACTATTGCTCCGAGATATCCAATATTAAAATCCAGTAAAGCCGCTTTAGATGTAAAAGACTTGTCTGTTTTCTTTTTTTCTATAGTCCATATAGAGTGCCAAACTGAAATGTCTAAAGGTGCTGGCATCCATCCCATAAAAGCGATTAAAAATGCAATTTCTGTAGCATTCTCTGGTAACACCTGTAGTATTGAAATTGGTTGTTGAAACTCGGTAAAAGCGAAACTAACCGCAAGTAGTGTGCTCACAGTTAGTATTAAAATTATAACTTTAATGAGCTTATCTAATGTTTTATACTTGCCAATAAATAAGATGAGTAGACAAATAATTAATAGGATGACGGTCCACAATTCTACACTACTTATTTCAGAAAAACCTAAATTTAAAAAGCTGATATCACCAAAAATGGAATGGGCTAGTCCTGCTGTGACTATGGTCACTGCAGTTTGAATAGTGAACATAGTTGCTACACTTAAACTGAA
Organism: Winogradskyella sp.; assembly: GCA_013002225.1. GTDB lineage: Bacteria > Bacteroidota > Bacteroidia > Flavobacteriales > Flavobacteriaceae > Winogradskyella. The sequence goes on along the minus strand of JABDKL010000013.1, from coordinate 31,459 downwards.
ATAAGCAACTAATACACCTTTGCCTAATTTATGGTAGCCCTCTAGTAAAGTTTCGCCAGTTGCTGTTGCGTATCTAGGTCCGAACTGAAAAAAGGGAAATTTAAATATATTAACAAGCAATAACGCCCATAAAAGTCCTAGTCCAAAATCGGCACCTGCTCTTGTAGATTGTACTAAATGTGAAACACCAATAGCTGCGCCAGCAAATAATAGCCCTGGGCCTAACTTTTTAAGCTTTATAAGCATCACTTTTAGTTATAATTTCTGCCAGTAGTTTTTTTGCCCTAAGCAGTTTAATCTTAACATTGTTAATTGGCTCATTTAATTCTTCAGAAATTTCTTTGTAGCTTAATTCTTGAAAATATCTAAGATTAATAATTTCCTGATAGTGAGGTTTGAGCTTTTTTATATCCTTTAGTAGCTTTGCTAAATTTTGCTCGGTAATAATTTTATCCTCTGGAGTAGGTGAATCATCAATAATGTCGTAATAATTATTGTCATCGTCCTTTGAGGTGTTTTTTATAGAATTTTTTTGTTTTCTTACTAAATCTATGTGTAAGTTTTTGGAAATAGTTATGAGCCAAGTATTAAAATTGTACTTTTCGTTATAAGTGTTGATCTTATCAAATGCTTTAGAAAAGGTCTGTATCGTTATATCCTCTGCATCATTTTCATTTTGTGTGCGTTTTAGCTGAAAAGCGTATACAGAATTCCAGAAATTGTCTAGAAGAAAATTGAACGCATATTGATCATTTTGTTTGGCTTTTTTTATTGCACTTTTTATTTCCAATACTTAGGCTTAGATATTTGGTTAGCAATAAAGATAATTAATTGAACGCTAATTAAAAATAATTCGAGTAATGGAGCCAAAAATAAAAGGTCTAGTTCTTTCATTTTTTTTGCAGCCAGCCCAAAATTTAATAATTGAAATAAAAAACGTGTGATTATTAATATACATACTACTCCCCATTGGTAACCACTTACTAGTAGAGCAATGCTCAATAACCAGAATAAAAGTTGAGTGGCGTAGAACAAGGCTAATAAAACTTTGTGCATGGACTTATAATACTTAGCAGTACTAACGTGTCGTCTTTTTTGTAAGAGCCAGTGCTTAAAGGATTTTTTAGGCGTTGAAATTGTAAAACTTTCAGGGCTATAGGAAGTTGCTGTATTCTTATTATTTGCTACTTCATTAATAAATAAGTCATCATCTCCGGACTTGACATGCATGTGACTATTAAATCCAGAATTATTAAAAAATAAGGATTTTCTATAAGCCATATTTCTTCCAACACCCATATAAGGTGTTCCTAGTTGTGCGTAAGAAAAGTATTGAATCGCAGTCAGCAAGGTTTCAAATCGAATAAGTTTATTTAAAATAGATCCTTTTATTTTCTCGTAAGCACCATAACCTAAAACAATAGCTTTTTGATTGGAGAACTTACTGCTCATTTCTTTTAACCAGTTCTGTGACAAAGGAGCACAGTCTGCATCAGTAAAAACGAGAAAATCGTGTGTTGATGCTTTAATACCTAGGGTAAGTGCATACTTTTTATTACCCCAAAAAGCTTCTATATTTTTAACATCGACAATTTTAATATTTTGATGCTTAGCGCTAAACGCTTTCATAACCTTTAGAGTACTGTCGGATGAGCTGTCATTCACCAGAACAAGTTCGAACTCTGGGTAGTTTTGATTTAAGACTAATGGTAAGTTCTTCTCTAAATTTTGAGCTTCGTTTTTAGCACAGATTATTACAGATAGTGGAATATTTTTACCTGCTGAAGGCTTCTGCTTTTTTATCGAAAAAAAGAAAAGAAAAACCAGGTGATATGTTACTTGTATACATACAATACCAATGTATAGAAGCAACAGTATAAAAAAGAAAGTCATTAACCGTTATGAATGTTGGGTTTCGTTACAGTCCTTGAATTCATCTGGAGTTTTACCACAAAAGCCGCAAGCTTCACCTTCTTGATTTAACATTGGATTTTGACTGGCACATGTACCCGCAAATTCACCGTCTTTTTTAGCCCATATTTTTATTGCAATACCTGCAAATGCTAATGCTAAAAGACCCAATGTAAGTAGAAAAAGTTTCATTTATATTTAAATTATATGCAAAGATATGACTTTTACTTTATTTTAATGAAGAATAATTTACAAGCCTTTATAATCCGTTGTATTGATAATACCTTACAAAAAAGAAGAGGTGCCCTTGGGCACCTCTTCTTTTTTTATCTCAGAATAGTCTAATTATCTTTTAAAGATACTTCGGCAACTTCCGTAGTGTTTTCGTTAGTTTTATCACCTTTTTTACCTATTTTAATACTAAGTGCTAACGCATCTTCCATATAAGGAATCTGTTTTAATTTTCTATTAGACTCATCCAAAATACCTAAGTTAACCATTCGGTCTTCAAATTCAGCCCAGATTTGGTATTGCTGCTCTTTTGGTAATTTTGGTAATGTAATCACATCAATCATAGATGTTTTTTCTACCGGATTAATGTAAGCAACAGTTTTAAGATTTTTAGCTCTTGCGTTACCATTAATTACATACTTTTTAGAATCTGGGTTATTTAATTTTAAAAGTTCATTAGATAATTCATCAAGTTTAGAATTATTTTTTTCAATATCACTTCTAAGGTCAAATATTTCATCTACAACAACATTGTTTTCTTCATTTAGCATTTCATTTTTTTGATATAACATAAATGATGTTACAGCAAACAAAATGGCAGTTGCACTAGCAGCTATACTATACCAAGGCGTTTTTCTGTTTTGAACAAGTTGAATTACTTTAGTGTCATTGTCTTCAATTGAATTCAAAATATTCGTTAAAACCTCTTTAGGGGCGTCGATTGCACTTGTTTTTGCAATAATTTCTAAGTTATCCTGAAGTTTTTCATAAGCATCTGCCACTTCTGGATATTTGGCGATAAAAAATTCTACTTCGGCTGTTTCTACAGCGTCGGTGTCACCTACCAAGTACTTATTAAGTAGGTTAGAATTTAAAAAGTTATGTAGTTTTTTTTCCATTTTAATAGCTTTTACGGATTATAAACTTTTTTAAGTTCTCTTAATCCTATTTTTAATCTAGATTTAATCGTACCTAGCGGAATATCTAATTCATCACTAGCTTCTTGTTGAGTCATGCCTTGAAAAAATAATGCATCTAACACAATTTGGTACTTTTCTTCTAGTCGCCCAACATGCTCTTTAATATCTAGAACATCTTGATTTAAATTGCTTGTTGGTAAGATATATACGTTTGATTTATCGATTTGGACTTCTTTCTTGTATCTATTATTAAAACTTCTTAATTTATCTATTGCCGTATTGCGGGCAATTCTAAAAAGCCAGGTAAATAGCTTTGCCTTAGTGGCATCATATTTATGAGCATTTTTCCAAACCTTTACAAATGTCTCTTGAAGCGCATCTTGCGCAACTTCTTCGTTAATGGTAATTTTTAAAATTACACCATACAGGCTATCAGAATAATATTCGTATAATAAATTTAAAGCGCGCTTGTCACCTTTTTGAAGTAAATCAATTATTTTTTGTTCTGTAGGTGTAATACTCAAAATGTTAAATTATTAATTTTTTGGTTGATAAAACGTCCAAAACCTAATTTGGAATCGTAAATATAGTAAATACACCAAATGAGGTGCTTAACATATATAAGAATAATTTTTCTTCTATTGGGAGTTGATTAATAGCATTATCAAAAAATTATTCTAGATCTAAAAGCCATAATTACTATTATGGCTTTTATTTTTATATGACATTTACTTCTGTCTCTATACTAATATCAAATAGTCGATGAATCGTTTTTTGAATAAGTTTTGCTAGTTCAAATATATCACGACCATTCGCGCCACCATAGTTAACTAGAACTAAAGCTTGCTTACTATGTACCCCAAAATTTCCAAATCGTTTTCCTTTAAATCCAGCTTTTTCAATAAGCCAGCCAGCTGGTATTTTTAATTCGTTATTCGAAATTTCGTAAGAAGGTATATTTGGAAAATTGCTTTGTAAAGCTTTAAATTGGGCTTTGGTTATAACTGGATTCTTAAAAAAGCTGCCACTATTACCAATGTCTTTAGGGTCAGGCAATTTACTTTCTCTAATAGCTATGACGGCATCTGAGACATCCTTAATATTTGGGTGCTTAATAGCCATAGCTTCTAATTGATTTTTAATAGCACCATAATTGAGATGCAAATCATGGTTGTGTTTTGTAAGTTTAAAATTTACACTTGTTATAATGTATTTTCCTCTTAGTTCTTGTTTAAAGACTGATTCTCTATAATCAAATTTGCACTCATTCTTTAGAAATATCTTAGTGGACTGAGTCGATACATTAACGGCCTCACAGCTAACAAAAACATCTTTTAACTCAACGCCGTAAGCACCAATATTCTGAATAGGTGCTGTACCGGTATTTCCGGGAATTAAAGAAAGATTTTCTATGCCGCCAAAATTATGATCTAAACACCAAAGTACTAAATTGTGCCAATTTTCTCCTGCATTTGCTTTTATTATAACATGATTTTCAGTTTCCTCGATGACCTTAATCCCTTTAATATTAATATGCAGAACCAGAGCGTCTATGTTTTTGGTCAATAGCATATTACTGCCTCCTCCTAAAATAAAAAAAGGTTTTGTAGTTTTCGTTTTTAATACATGCCTTAGATCTTCAACATGTTCAATATTACAGAATGAACTTGCTATTACATCTATGCCAAACGTATTATAGGGTTTTAAAGAAACATCATGTTTAATTTTCATTAGTCCTTATATACTTTTAAGGCTTCTTCTAAAACTTTAATTGCCAGCTTAAGGCTATCTTCATTTAACACATATGCAATTCTTATTTGATTTAGACCTACGCCAGGAGTAGAGTAGAAACCTGCAGCTGGAGCAACCATAATCGTGTTATTATTATAATCAAAAGACTCTAAAAGCCACTTTGCAAAATCGTCAGAATTTTTAACTGGTAACTCAGCAATGCAATAAAATGCCCCATTAGGTTTTGCAACTTTAACACCTTCAATTTTTGCTAGACCTTCGATTAAAATATCTCTTCGCTTTACATATTCTTCTTTTACATCGTCAAAATAACTTTGTGGCGTTTGTAATGCAGCTTCGCTTGCGATTTGTGCCAATGTAGGCGGACTTAGTCGGGCTTGAGCGAATTTTAGGGCCGTTTTAATTACGTCCTTGTTCTTTGATACCAGATAGCCTATTCTAGCTCCACACATACTGTATCTTTTAGAAACCGAGTCTATAACAATGGCGTGCTCTTCTAAGCCAGGTTCTTGTAGTATTGAATAATGAGAAATGCCGTCGTAGACAAACTCTCGGTATACTTCGTCTGCAATTAAGAATAAATCGTGCTTCTTTACTATCGTAGCAAGTTTCTGTATTTCCTCTCTAGAATATAAATAACCCGTAGGGTTTCCAGGATTACAAATTAAAATAGCTTTAGTTTTTGAGGTAATTAATTTTTCAAATTCTTCTATAGGAGGTAAGGCAAAATTATCTTCTATTTTAGAAATTACTGGTACCACATTAACACCTGATGCCGTAGAAAACCCATTATAATTGGCATAGAATGGTTCCGGAATAATGATCTCATCATCTTCATCCATAATACTGCCAAAAGCAAACAATAAAGCTTCACTACCACCTGTGGTTACAATGATGTCATTATGGGTAACCTCAATGGAATTGCGTTTGTAATAGTCTGCAATTTTGATTCGGTAATTTTCAGATCCCTCAGAACGGGAGTACGCTAAAATATCTAAGGAGTGAATTTTAACTGCATCTAAAGCAACTGCAGGTGTTTTTATATCGGGTTGTCCAATGTTTAAATAATAAACAGTTTTACCTTTTTTGTGAGCTTCTTCTGCATAAGGCACCAGTTTTCTAATAGGTGACTCAGGCATGTTTATTCCTTTTTTCGATATTTTAGGCATAGCGTTTTAATTTAAGGTGCTAAGTTCTGAAAATTCTTAAAGTTTATTAAAAAAAATAAGGCTTAAAATAGTACTTACGGTAAAGATTTGTAATTTCAGTAAAACTACCTTTACGTTGAAAAGAGCATCACAAGTTATATTTGTATTACTTTTCTTATCCATGAGCTGTTCTAATTATGCTCAGGAAAACTTTATTTTAAATAAGGACGCAACTAAGCGTATTGATTTTGAACTCATCAACAATTTAATAATTATACCTATTGAGATCAATGGTACTTCACTTTCTTTTATATTAGATACTGGTGTTAGTAAACCGATACTCTTTAATTTATCAGAACAAGATTCTGTAGATATTAATGAGACCGAAAAAATATTTCTTCATGGTTTGGGCCCAAATGGTAAGATTGAAGCTTTAAGATCTAAAAATAATGTTTTTCAATTTGGCGAAGCTAAATGCAACAATCTGGATTTATATGTAGTTTTTGATGATGACCTTAATTTTACACCAAGGCTAGGAATTGTTGTTCACGGCATAATAGGATACGACATTTTTAAAGATTTTATTGTAGAAATTAACTATAGCTCAGAGTATATTAAACTCTATAATCATGAGGCATTTAATAAAAAAATGAATAAAAAGTGGCAAAAGTTACCCTTAGAGATAAATAAAACCAAACCATATATAGATACTTATGTAACAATGCAAGACACTCTAGCTCGAATACCAGTTAAGTTATTAATAGATTCTGGAAGTAGTGATGCGCTGTGGTTGTTTGAAGATAGCTCAAAAGGTCTTGTACCCGACACCTCCTTATTTTTTCGCGATTATTTAGGTAAAGGTTTAAGCGGATCGGTTTATGGTAAACGGTCCAGAATTAATAAGTTAACACTAAATAAATTTGAAATAAACGATGCTAATGTTGCCTTTCCTGATACAGCTTCTGTAGATGTAGCCAGGATTTTTAAAGAGCGTGATGGTAGCTTAGGTGGTAATGTTTTAAAACGTTTTAACTATTTCTTTGACTACAAAAACGAACAGCTTTATATTAAAAAAAACAACTTATTTAATAAGCCATTTCTTTACAATAATAGTGGGATTACTCTAGAGCATAACGGGGCAATGTTTGTAAGAGAAAAAGTAAGCTTAATCAAGTCTAATAATAACCCTAATGAAAACTTAAACACTATTAAAATTGATTTCTCATTAAATTATATAATGTCATTAAAGCCCGTGTATAGGGTAGTAGAACTTAGAGAATCTTCCAATGCATTTAAAGCAGGGTTGAAAGTAGGAGATATACTTATTAGAATTAATGGGAATCCAGCATATAATTATGACTTATCTAAAATTAACGAAATCCTCTACGGGAATACGGGTAAATCGATTCGTTTAAGAATTGAAAGAAATGGGATTCCTATAAATTTCAAATTTAAATTGGATGATGTATTTCAAAAAAATGAGCTCCCAAATTGAGAGCTCACTGTTTGTTATCAAAATAAGATTAGCACTTATTGCTCAATCATACTTTTTTCTTTTTTCTCAAGAACACTGGATTTACTAGGGTCTACAACCAGACCTTTTATTTTCAAAGCTACAGTTGGTGTTTCTGCGTTAGAAATAACAGTAATTGTTTTTCTTATAGGATTAACTCTTTTAGTATCATACTTTACTTTAATTTCACCCGTTTCACCAGGCATAATTGGATTTTTAGGCCAGTCTGGAACAGTACAGCCACAAGTTGATTTTGCACTAGATATAATTAATGGTGCGTCACCAGTATTTGTAAATTCAAAAACTCTAACGCCATCAGCACCTTTTTCTATAGTACCATAATCAATAACGTCTGTTTTAAATTCAATTTTTGCTACTTTTTCTTGAGCATTAGCACCAAAACTAATTAGTCCTAAAAATAAAATTGCTATTAAATTTTTCATCATTTTAATTTTAAATTGATAATCAAAACTACTCACTTTTTTACTCTCCTCAAAATTAATTAGATGTAATGCATGCCATTTAACACTATTTAAAGCTTTTTAAAGCATATTATCTACCTAATAATTTTTCAAAAAAAGAAATATAAGTACTTTTGCTAGTTACATTGCAAAAACGATACCAAACCATGGATATTCCATCAAAATATAACGCGCAAACAGTAGAAAACAAGTGGTATAACTACTGGATGGAGCATAATTATTTTAACTCTACGCCAGACGATAGAGAACCTTATACAATTGTTATTCCGCCGCCTAATGTTACAGGCGTGTTACATATGGGACATATGCTTAACAATACCATTCAGGATGTTTTAATTCGTCGTGCACGGTTACTAGGTAAAAATGCATGCTGGGTTCCAGGAACTGATCATGCTTCAATTGCGACGGAGGCTAAAGTGGTTGCGAAGTTAAAGGCACAAGGCATAGACAAAAATGAGCTATCTAGAGAAGAATTCTTAAAACATGCTTGGGACTGGACTGAAGAGTATGGTGGTGTCATCTTAGAGCAACTTAAAAAATTAGGATGCTCTTGCGACTGGGATCGTACAAAATTTACAATGGACGATGATATGTCTGAAGCTGTAATTAAAGTATTTGTTGATTTGTATAACAAAGGCTTAATATACAGAGGTTACCGAATGGTAAACTGGGATCCGGAAGCCAAAACCACCTTATCAGATGAGGAAGTTATTCACGTTGAAAAACAAGGATTATTATACTATTTAGAATATAATATTGAAGGGACTCTGGATAAATTAACAATAGCGACAACAAGACCTGAAACTATTTTTGGTGATACAGCTATATGTATAAATCCAAACGACGAACGTTTTTCGCATTTAAAAGGAAAAAATGCCATTGTACCAATTTGTGGTAGAGTAATACCTATTATAGAGGATGACTACGTAGATGTAGAGTTTGGTACAGGATGCTTAAAAGTAACGCCTGCTCACGATGAAAATGATAAAGTCTTAGGAGACAAGCACAATCTTAAAGTTGTAGATATTTTTAATGATGATGCCACTTTAAATGCCTATGGATTGCATTATGAAGGGCAGGATAGGTTTGCAGCAAGGAAGGCAATTGCTAAAGAGCTTGAAAATTCAGGAATTTTAGTTAAAACTGAAAATCATATAAATAAAGTAGGAACATCCGAACGTACTAAGGCAGTAATAGAACCGCGATTGAGTGACCAGTGGTTTTTAAAAATGGAAGATTTGGCCAAGCCAGCAATCGATGCGGTTTTAAAAACCGGTGATGTAAAACTGTTCCCAAAAAAGTTTGAAAATACCTATAGACACTGGATGGAGAATATCAGAGATTGGAATATATCTCGTCAGTTGCTATGGGGACAACAAATCCCTGCCTATTATTATGGTCCAGGTAAGGATGATTTTGTAGTTGCAGAATCACTCGAAGAGGCACTAATTTTAGCGAAGAAAAGGTCAGATAATGAAGCATTAACGACTAAAGATTTAAAACAAGAAACTGACGCACTGGATACTTGGTTTTCTTCCTGGTTATGGCCAATGAGTGTTTTTGACGGTATTCGCAATCCAGAAAATGAAGAGATTAAGTATTACTACCCAACCAATGATCTGGTGACTGGGCCCGATATTTTATTTTTCTGGGTTGCACGCATGATTATTGCAGGTTACGAGTATAAGGATCAAAGACCATTCGAAAATGTTTACCTCACTGGCTTGGTAAGAGATAAGCAACGAAGAAAAATGTCTAAATCACTTGGTAATTCTCCTGATGCTTTAAAATTAATAGATGATTATGGTGCCGATGGTGTTAGAGTAGGTCTGTTGTTAAGCTCTGCAGCCGGAAATGATCTTATGTTCGATGAAGATCTTTGCCAGCAAGGCAAACAGTTTGCGAATAAAATTTGGAACGCATTTAGGTTAACTCAAGGCTGGGAAGTAGACGAAACATTAAACCAACCTGACTCAAGTAAAGTTGCCCTAAAATGGTTTGAGGCTAAATTTCAGAAAACAGTCTTAGAAATAGAAGATCATTTTAGTAAATATAGATTAAGTGATGCGTTAATGGCCACCTATAAGTTGATCTGGGACGATTTTGCTTCATGGTTATTAGAGATTGTTAAGCCTGCCTACCAGCAGCCAATAGATGCAGAAACGCTAAATCATGTAAGTCAAATTTTTGAAGATCTTCTCAAGATATTAAATCCTTTTATGCCTTTTATAACCGAAGAAATTTGGCACTATCTAAAGGAACGCTCACCTCGAGAAGCTTTAATAATTGCTAAATGGCCAGATGCTAAGCCTGTAGATGAAGATTTGATTTCAGAATTTGAATTTGCCACAGAGGTAGTGTCTGGAATTAGAAATATCAGAAAGCAGAAGAATATAGCATTTAGAGATGCACTTAATTTTTCGATTATTAACAATGAAAATACTTCCGATAAATTCGATGAAGTTATCGCGAAGCTCGGTAATTTAGATACCCTTACTTATGTTAACGAACCAGTAGATGGAGCCTTAACCTTTAGAGTAAAATCTAATGAGTATTTTATACCAATAGAAGGCGCTATTGACGTAGAAAGCGAGATCAAAAAATTATCAGAAGAACTGAAATATACAGAAGGATTCCTAAAATCGGTTCAAAAGAAACTGTCAAATGAGCGCTTTGTAAACAATGCACCTGAGCAAGTCGTAGCTTCAGAAAAAAAGAAAGAAGCAGATGCATTAGCTAAGATTGAAACAATTAAAGGGAGTTTGGCAAGTTTAGAGTAAAGCTGATAATTATTTGATAGTCAATTTTCAAAAGCTTACCATTCATTAATCTTATTACTATCTAATTTTATAAAGATAAACAACAGTATAGTGAAACCCCAGAGTCCTGAACCGCCATAACTAAAAAAGGGTAGTGGGATGCCAACAGTTGGGATCAATCCCATTACCATACCTGTATTGATTGTAAAATGTATAAAAAATATAGAGGCTACACCATAACCATATACGCGACTGAATTGCGATTTCTGAGATTCGGATAAATACAGTATTCTAATTATAAGAGTGATAAAAAGAATGACTACAATAGAACTACCCAAAAATCCCCATTCTTCTCCCACCGTACTAAATATATAATCGGTATGTTGCTCTGGTACAAATTTCCCTGTAGTTCTCGTGCCTTCTAAAAACCCTTTGCCAGTCCAGCCACCAGAACTAATAGCCTGTTCCGATTGAATTAAATTGTAGGCTTCTCTTTTCTTCATAAGCTCTAGTTTAACCGGATCTTTTTCTAGTCTTAACCATAAACTTATTCTGTTTTGTTGATGTGTTTTAAGGCCATGGTCATAAAACAGCTTTACACCATATGAAAATAATATACTAACTATTAAAACCAATAGATATTGAAATATAGAGGCACGCTTTTTCTTCCTTAAAAAATAGCGTGTTATAAGTGCTGTTGTAGTTGCAACTACGGAAATTAAAATCCCAAATTTTAATGTGAGTACCGCCAATGCAATTAATGATAATGCACTAACTAAATAGATTTGTTGTAATCCTTCTCTGTAAAACACAAAGAAAAAGGCGAGATAAACAATGGTACTACCTGCGTCATTTTGTAATAATATGAGTATTGCCGGAATAAAAATAATTGCAGCAACACGAATCTGATCTTTTAAGGTTTGCATATTAGTTTGTAAGTCACTAATATATTTGGCTACGGCCAAGGCTGTAGCAAATTTGGCAAATTCACTAGGTTGTATGGTCATACTTCCAATGCCATACCATGACCTGGCGCCATTTACATCCTTACCAAAAACAAATAATCCTATTAAAGCTAAAATTGCAATTAAGTAAATAATACTAGCAAAGCGTTCATAAAATTTAGCTTCAAAAGAGAGGATGAGAATTATTAATAGAAAGGTTAATCCAATAAAAATAAGATGTTTCCCATAGAGTTGCGAAGTGTCAAAATAGCTGGTTATTTCACCAATATGAGAAGCAGACAAGATATTTACATAGCCAAAGCCAACTAATAATAAGAATAATATTATCGTAAACCAATCAAATTTAAATCGTCTCTGGTTTTGTCTTAACATATTTAGGACTTGGTTATTTCTGCTTTAATTCTTAAACTTTCTTGAAATTCATCTTCGTCAATTGGTTCTAGCGTTGTTTGTCGATTAATCCCAAATGGTGCATTAGAATATGGTTTTTCGTATTCGTGCTCCAGGGAATATCTCAAAACAAAATTTTCCATATCAGGCCTGGTAATTTCGCCTCTTATATACTGTTCAATCATTAAACTAGCCATTCTGCCAGCAAACCTACTTCCAAAGTACCCGTTTTCTACAAATACTGCAATGGCGATTTTAGGATTATCTTTTGGGGCAAATGCTACGAAAATTGAGTGATCGGTTAGTTGAGTTTTTACACTATCTATAATTGCAAAATTTTCTGCAGTACCTGTTTTTCCGCATATTTCGATACCCTTTACCTGAAGCATTTTTGCCGTACCCTTATTGTATACGTCAAACATGCCTTGTACTACTGGGTCAAAATGCTTCTTTTCAATTGTTGTATATTTAGGCGTGGTGTATGCTGCAGGAATAGTGTCTTCTTCGATATGTTTTATAATATGAGGCGTATAATAATAACCACGATTACCAATAGCTGCAGCCATATTAGCTAATTGTATAGGTGTTGCAAGGACCTCACCCTGACCAATAGCATTTGAGATGGTAAAGGTTGTATACCACTTATTTTTACCATACCCACGATTATAAGTTTCTGCTGAGGGCACTTTTCCGGGCTGACCAACAGAGAGGTCATTGCCAAGAAAATCTCCCAAACCAAAACTTTTTATATGATTACTCCAGATATCCATACCCTTTGCAGGAGAGTCGTATTTATCAATAATTCTTCTATAGACATTTGCAAAATATGCATTGCAAGATTCGTATATACCAATATTCATGTTGACAGGACTTTTATGAGCATGGCATCCCATAATTCTGTTGCCATAGCGATATCCCATATTACACGTAAATCTATCCGCCGTAGAAACGACGTTTTCTTGTAGAGCAATTAAGGCATTGAGGGTTTTAAATGGAGAACCTGGAGGGTACATGGCTTGTAATCCTCTGTCGAAAAGGGGTTTGGCGATACTATCCCTGTATAATTTAGTGAAATTTTTAGAGCGGTTTCTACCTACGAGTAAATTGGGATTATAGGATGGGCCTGAAACCATAGCCAAAATTTCACCTGAGCCAGGCTCAATGGCCACTATGCCTCCTCTTTTATTTTTCATTAATAACTCACCGTAAGCCTGTAATTGAGAATCTATAGTAATCGTAATGTCTTTACCTGGTTTTGGAAGTGTGTCGAAGACACCATTTTTGTAAGGTCCGATATTTTTATTAAATCTGTCTTTTTGAATAAATTTTATCCCTTTTACACCTCTTAGTGTTGTTTCATAGGTTTTTTCTACCCCTTGCTTGCCTATGAGATCACCTAATTTATAGTAAGGCTGTTTTCTTATTATCGACCGGTTAACTTCACCAATATCGCCTAATACGTTAGCGCCTATAGTTGTTTGATAAGATCTTAAAGAACGTTTTTGTATATAAAAACCTTCATATTTTCTCATTTTTTCTTGCAACACAGCATAGTCACTTTTAGATAACTGTGGAACAAAAGGAGAGGGGAGTCTAGGTGAATAATTGGTAGCTCGAGTTAATTTTCTTTGGTAAGCTTCTGGAGTAATATTTAATAATTTACAAAACTCATGTAGATCTGTAGAGTCTAATGGTTTCACTTCTCTCGGTATAACCATTACATCGTAAGAAGGCTGATTAGCTACTAATAATTTCCCGTTTCTATCATAAACATAGCCGCGTTTAGGATAGGTGTACTCTTTTAAAATTGCACTGTCTTCAAAAAGATCATAGGTTGAGCCACTATATACCTGTAAATAAAAAAGTCTAGCAATAAAAACTAAGCCAACTAAAATTGCAGAAATTAAAAGTAAAAGCTTTCTCATTTTCGGTTTCGACTAAATAATACTATTATTAATACACATAGTATTATTGTGAAAATACTAGAGAACAACGTTTTTTTAAGTATTAAAATTATACTTGAGATGTTAAAAATTTCAAGTGAGAACAGAATGATGTGATGAATTACTGTCGCTAAAATTACGTACGTCACCAAATTACCAATATCAGTATTATTAAATTTAACACTTTGATGCTCGTAGAGCATTCCAAACGAGCTTTTTAATATTATAGGTCTTATATAGGCTAACGATACAGATGCAGCCGCATGGACTCCACCAGAATCTGAAAAAATATCTACTAGTAATCCCAATAAAAAACTGACAAAAAGGAGTCTTAATCTAGAATCTCTTATGGGAAACAATAATATAAATATGATATAAATATATGGGTTTATATAACCTAAAAAATTGATATGATTGCAGATTACGACCTGTACAAGAAGTAAAGCTATAAACCTTATACTATGTGTTACAGTGACATTATTCATTAGTGCTATTCTCTAAAGCTTTAATTTCTTGTCTCTCCAAGTTTTGAAGTATATAAACAGTGCCAATATTAGACATATCGTTAAATAACTCTATTTGTATAGTATAAGTATCACCACCTATATCTTTTTCATAACTTTCTATAGTTCCTATTCCGATACCTTTAGGAAATATTGCTGACTCACCTCCTGTTTCTATAGTATCACCAATTTTTAAGGGTGCGAATGTTGAAATGTCTTCTAATTGTACGTAATAAGGAGATTTTCCATCCCATTTTAAAGAGCCTTTATGATCGGTAGATTTCAGCTTAGCGTTAATCCGACTTTTATTATTTAGAATAGAAAGCACAGTGGCATAATTTTTTGAAGTATTATCGACTATACCAACAATTCCTTTAGAGGTAATGACTCCAAAATCCTGCCTAATACTGTCTTTTTGACCTTTGTTTATGGTTAAATAGTTGTTGGTTAATGAATAACTGTTTTTGTAAACTTCGGCTTTAGTTACTTTGTATTTAGTATTCCCGTACAAACTATATTTAGAAACGGAATCATTTAAAGTTTCGGAATTATAAAGAATTGCTCTTAACCGCTCATTTTCATCAGCAAGAATTTTGTTTTGTTCTTCTAAATCGAAATACTTACCAATTGAATTAAATGTACCGTAGATTCCGCCGGTTAGGCCATTAGCAGAATTAATGAATTTACTTCTATGATATGAGTGTGACTGTATGGTAAGCGCAAGTGAAACACTGAATAGTAATAAAAACAACAGAAAGGTTTTGTTCTTTATAACA
Source organism: Winogradskyella sp. (assembly GCA_013002225.1). Classification (GTDB taxonomy): domain Bacteria; phylum Bacteroidota; class Bacteroidia; order Flavobacteriales; family Flavobacteriaceae; genus Winogradskyella. Next base: position 16,166 of record JABDKL010000013.1, on the reverse strand, counting down.
AAATTGAAAATTTGTTGCATTATAACCTTTATTTAATCAATACGCTTTTGTATTTGGATAAGTTTTTAAGTACAATTCCTGTGCCTCTAACAACAGCTCTTAAAGGATCTTCAGCGATATAAACTGGTAAATCCGTTTTTTGTGATAATCGTTTATCTAGTCCTCTTAGCATAGAACCTCCACCTGCTAAATATATGCCTGTGTTATAGATGTCTGCAGCTAACTCTGGAGGTGTCTGAGATAAGGTTTCCATTACAGAGTCTTCGATCCTTAAAATAGATTTATCTAAGGCTTTTGCTATTTCTCTAAACGAAATTTGAACTTGCTTCGGCTTACCGGTTAATAAATCACGACCTTGGACACTCATATCCTCAGGAGGTAATTCTAGGTCTTCCGTCGCAGCACCAATTTGTATTTTAATTTTTTCAGCCGTTCTATCACCAACATACAGATTATGTTGCGTACGCATGTAATAAATGATATCGTTTGTGAAAACATCACCTGCTACCTTTACTGACTTGTCACAAACGATTCCACCAAGTGCAATTACAGCAATTTCAGTTGTTCCACCACCTATATCTACAATCATGTTTCCTTTGGGTTGCATAATATCAACACCAATACCTATAGCAGCAGCCATTGGTTCGTGAATCAGGTAGACCTCTTTACCATTTACACGCTCACAAGACTCTTTTACGGCACGCATTTCTACCTCCGTTATACCAGATGGGATACAAACCACCATTCGTAAGGCTGGATTAAAAAACTTTTTCTTTAAGGCAGGAATGTTTTTAATAAACATACTAATCATCTGCTCAGAAGCATCAAAATCTGCAATTACACCATCTTTTAGTGGACGAATTGTTTTTATGTTTTCATGTGTTTTACCTTGCATCATGTTGGCTTCTTTACCAACTGCAATTATTTTTCCACTTATACGGTCTCTGGCTACTATCGAAGGATTGTCAACTACAACTTTATCGTTGTGGATGATTAATGTGTTTGCGGTTCCTAAGTCAATTGCTATTTCTTCTGTCAGGAAATCAAAAAATCCCATGCGCTTTTAATAATTATTTGGGTTATGTCAGTTTAAAAATTACGACTATGCGTAAATGTAATAAAATATACGTTATTTCCGCATTTATAGATGTTTAATGCCTTATTTTTTTCATTAAAAAGGTTGAGGGATTAAACAACTTTTATAAAATCTCTTTTTATGATAAATTTTAATGCTTAAAATGACGAGTTCCTGTCATAACCATTGCAACATTATTTGCGTTACAATAGTCTATACTTAATTCATCTTTAATAGAGCCTCCTGGTTGTATTACAGCATTAATTCCGGCATTCTTAGCAATTTCTACACAATCTGGGAAAGGAAAAAATGCATCACTTGCCATTACAGCACCGTCTAAATCAAAGTTAAATGATTTTGCCTTATGTATCGCCTGATTTAAAGCATCTACACGACTGGTTTGCCCTGTTCCACTTGCACATAATTGTTTGTTTTTAGCTAAAACAATTGTGTTAGATTTAGTGTGTTTACATAGTTTGGAGGCAAAAATTAAGTCTTCTAGTTCGCTTTGAGTTGGGGAGGATGTTGTTACATTTTTTAAATCTTCTAAGGCATCTGTTTTAGCATCTCTTTCTTGTACTAAAACACCATTAAGACAGGTTCTAACAGTAGTTTTTGGTAATGCCACTTCATTTAAAATTAATAGAATTCTATTTTTCTTACCTTTTAAAATTTCAAGTGCATCTTCACTAAATGAAGGTGCAATTACTACCTCGCAAAATAATTTGTGAATCTCTTCAGCTGTGCTTTTGTCAATTTCAGTATTACAAATAAGAATTCCACCAAAGGCAGATACAGGATCACCAGCTAAGGCGTCTGTATAAGCTTGGTGAACTGTGTGACGTTGTGCAAAGCCACATGCGTTATTGTGTTTTAAAATTGCAAACGTAGGATCTTCACCTTTAAATTCTAAAATAAGATTAACTGCAGCATCAACATCTAATAAATTATTATAGCTTAATTCTTTGCCATGTAATTTGGTAAACATAGATTCAAAGTCTCCAAAAAAGAAGCCTTTCTGATGTGGATTTTCTCCATATCTTAAAACTTTACCATTAGTTTCTGAAACCTTTAAAGATGCAATCTCATGGTTTTTGTTAAAGTAATTAAAAATTGCAGAATCGTAATGAGAGGATATGTTAAACGCTTTGGCAGCGAAATGCTTACGATCTTCTTCAGATGTTTCTCCATTTTTAGTTTCAAGTAATTCTAGAAACTCAGAATAATCGTTTACTGAAGACACGCAGGTAACATCCGCATAGTTTTTAGCGGCAGCTCTAATTAACGAAATCCCACCAATATCTATTTTTTCAATGATATCCTGGTTGTTTGCGCCAGAAGCGACAGTTTTTTCAAAAGGATATAAGTCTACAATGACTAAATCTATTTGTGGAATTTCGAATTCTGCCAATTCTGCAACATCACCATCATGATTTTGTCGATTTAAAATACCGCCGAACACTTTAGGGTGCAACGTTTTTACGCGACCACCGAGTATTGAAGGATAGGATGTAACGTCCTCAACCGGTACCACGTCGATACCCAAATCTTTAATAAATTTTTCTGTGCCACCAGTAGAATAAATGGTGACATTAAGTTCGTTTAATTTTTTTACAATGGGAGCTAAGCCTTCTTTGCTAAATACCGAAATTAAAGCTGAAGAAATGGTTTTGTTAGTCATGATGTTGTGTTGTGAATTTGATGATGCAAAAATACATATATTCAGACCGAATAGCTTAAGGCCTAAACCAGTTTATTTAAGTTTTTTGTAACAATGAATTGTTGAAAACGTCTTATCTTTAAAATGTTTTAAAACAACACACGTATGTTAGTCTATTTAAGAGTATTTAAAGAGAGTTTTTCTTTTGCATTTAATGCGCTTAGAAATAATAAACTCCGGACTTTTTTATCCTTATTAGGTGTAACAGTTGGTATCTTTTCTATTATAGCTGTTCTTGCAGCTGTAGACTCTTTAGATAAAAAAATTAAAGATAATTTAGCAGGTTTAGATAAAAACACTATTTATCTTACAAAATATTCATTTGGCCCTACGGATGTTCCGCGTTGGAAGCGTGATAATTATCCTCAAACAGATTATGAAGATTTTGAGTATATACGCCGAAATGTTCCGGATATTGAGGCCTCGGCTTATGTTATTTTTGGTGGTAGTGAAACTATAAGATATCAGGCTGAAACGATTAGTAATGTAGAGGTGACGCCAATCTCTCATGGTATATATACTATCGATGACCTAAAAATAGAAAAAGGTAGATTTTATTCGGAGTTAGAATCTGAAACAGGTTCTGCAGTTATAGTCATTGGTTCTAATCTCGCAGAAAATTTATTTGATACTGCTAATCCTTTAGGTAAAGTTGTAAGGGTATATGGGAGAAAGCTAACAGTTATTGGTGTGCTTAAAAAATATGGTGCTGGCTTGGGAGATTCCCCAGATGATAAAGCATTTGTTCCTGCCAATTTTGTAAGACAATTTAGAAATGGAGGAAGTGCTGGTTTACCTGGAGCAGTGGTAATTAAACCAGAATCTGGCGTTGATATTGGTGCCTTTGAACAAGTGCTGGTGCAAAAATTTAGAAACTATAGAGGCCTTAAGGCCGATGAAGATGATAACTTTTTTGTAAATAAATTGTCTGGTTTGGTAACGTTTATTGATAGTATTATCGCGACTCTAAATTTAGTAGGTTGGGTTATTAGCGGATTTTCATTGTTAGTTGGTGGGTTCGGAATAGCAAATATTATGTTTGTAAGCGTCAAGGAGCGTACTAATTTAATAGGCATACAGAAATCTTTAGGCGCTAAAAACCGTTTTATACTGTTTCAATTCTTATTTGAGGCTACGATATTAGCTGTGGTAGGAGGATTAGTAGGTCTATTATTAGTTTGGACTATTGCTAAAATTATGAATGGTGTCGTAGATGATTTTGAATTTGTACTGTCCTTCGGTAATATGTTTATAGGATTTGCTCTGTCCACGTTAATTGGATTAATTTCAGGAATAATACCAGCAGTATCTGCATCTAAATTGGATCCTGTGGAAGCCATTAGAACAGGAATGTAACTATCGTTAAGAAATTAACTTAGCCACTTCTTTGCAAACAAATTCTAAAAAGCGTTCGTCCGCTTCTGTAAACGGATCTGGCGTGTTAGAATCGATATCAATCTGCCCAACATTCTCACCATTTACAAAAACTGGTACTACAATTTCCGCCTTAACTGTAATGCTACAAGCTATGTAATTATCTTGAGCTGCAACATCTGGTACCACAAAATTTTGATTACTAACGGCGACTTGGCCGCAGATGCCTTTTCCAAACGGTATAATGGTGTGGTCTGTTGGTTCGCCAACATAAGGTCCTAGCTTTAGTTCGTCCTTGTCGCCATTTTTAAAATAAAACCCAACCCAGTTGTAATAGTCTACATGCGCTTCTAGAAGTTTACATATCTGGAGTAATTTGTGATCGACACTCAGTTTAGGTTGTGATACGATCGATCTTATTTCTGGCTTTAATTCTTGTAAAGTCATGTGATTTGAAAAGTTTTGGTAAAAGTATTTAAAATGCACAATTATAAAATACAGTTTTTATAAATTTAACAACAAACTAACATTGATTGAAAGCCTTACTTAAACAATATAAACTCGTCATTCGCTTTATCATCATATTCTTAGTGGTTTATGCAATCTTGACAATTGGTTATAAGCTTTATTTAGATTTTTCTACTGGTTCAAGGTATTATCCTGACTATATGACCAATTTAGTTGCACACCAAACCGATGCTTTGCTAAACGGTATAGGATATTCGGCAGAGGTTATACCACACTCAGATGAGCCTTCTATGAAGGTGATTATTAATGGAAACTATGTAGCAAGAGTGATAGAGGGTTGTAATGCTGTTAGTATTATTATTTTATTTATAGCGTTTGTAGTTGCATTTGCCGGGAAATTAAAGACTACGTTTTTATATTGCCTTGCAGGCAGTATCATCATTTATGCATTTAATCTTATTCGTATTGTGATTTTGTCTATCGGTTTGTATCATTACCCATGGCGAAAGGAAATTCTACATACTGTAATTTTCCCATTAATAATTTACGGGACTGTTTTTTTATTGTGGATGTTTTGGGTAAATCGCTTCTCTAAAATCATAAAGTCTAATGCCTAGATTAACACGCTATATATTCATTGGGATTTTATTTTTAGTATTGATTGCTATAAGAGGATTTGAGGATGTATTGTTTTACGACCCATATCTTACCTTTTTTGAAAACGACTATCTGTATATAGATAACCCAAGACGCGAGGTTGCAAAACTAGTTTTGTTTACGACGTTGCGATTTATATTAAATACATTGGCATCCTTAGGGATATTGTATCTTATTTTTAAGGATAGGAGTATCATAAAGTTTTCTGTTTTAATTTATAGTATGGCTTTTGTGGTGTTACTAATTCCGTTTTTATATTTTGTCATCAATCCAAAACAAGAAGATTACTATTTGTTCTTTAATATTAGACGATTTTTAATACAGCCAATTCTCTTAATCCTTTTATTACCTGCATTTTACTACCATAAATTGAAACGTTAATTGTTGCTTAAATGGATTTTGAATTATAAATAATTTCTTAATTTTGCGCAGTGAAAACTACAATTTCAAATAAAATCACGTCTTTAGGTTTAGCCATTTTAGTGGTGTTTTCAACATTATCTCTTACGGTTGAAAAGCATTTCTGTGGTGATAATTTGGTTGATGTAGCCATATTTTCGAACGTTGAAAAATGTGGTATGGACAAGTCTTCTGTTACCGAAACTATTACAAAATCTTGTTGTAAAGATGAAGTCGAAGTTGTAAAAGGACTGGAGGATTTAAAGCTCAATACGTTTGATAATTTAAGTTTAGATCAACTTGTATTCATTCAGTCTTTCATCTACAGTTATTCTATACTTTTTGAAAGTCTTCCAAAGGAAATTATTCCGCATAAAAATTATTCCCCTCCCAATATTGTCAAAGACATACAGCTACTTGACGATGTTTTTCTGATTTGATTTTTTTTGAAATACTTATGATAACGCATTAATTTTAAATGCAAATTTCTAATGTTTCAAATAAATTAAGAAAATGATACACACATATAAAGTCTCAGGCATGACCTGCAACAATTGCAAGGCTTCAGTAGAAAAATCACTATCTGCATTACCCAATGTTGAAAGTGTTTCGGTAGACTTAGATGCACAAGAAGCATCTTTAAAAATGACAAATTATATTGATGTAGGAACACTTCAAAATGCACTTTCAGATAAATATAACATCTCAGAAAAAAAAGAAACTAACGTCTTTAGTTCATCACACAAGGTTGAAGAAGAAAAAAGCGAGTTAAAGCAATTATTTCCGCTATTTATGATACTCGGTTATATCACTATTGCATCAGTTTTATTGAATTATAATCCATGGAACACATCGAGTTTTATGTTCGATTTTATGGGCTTGTTTTATATCGTTTTTAGCTTTTTTAAATTATTAGACTTAAAGGGTTTTCCGGAAAGTTTTAGAATGTATGACCCCTTGGCTAAGGTTTTTCCTGCTTATGGTTGGGTTTACCCTTTTATTGAAGTCGCACTGGGACTTATGTTTCTCATGCGTTTTCAAACTACAACCGCTTTGGCAATTACCTTAATAATTCTTGGTATTACTACCATTGGTGTTACAAAAACCTTACTTAGCAAAAAATCAATACAATGTGCATGTTTAGGTACGGCTTTAAAATTACCCATGACTAAAGCGACATTTATTGAAAACTCAATTATGATTGTAATGGCAATTTTTATGCTCGTAAAAACTATTGGATTATGAAAAAATTAATAATTTTATTTGTGCTATTGCCAGTGTTTGCCTTTTCTCAGGAATCGTTGAAGGGGCAAATTTTAGAGTCTAGTAATGCAAAAGAAAGTCCGTTGCCAGGTGCTAATGTATATTGGGCAGGTTCTTCGGTTGGAAGCATAACAAATGAAGATGGTGAGTTTTCGATTCCTTATAAATTCTCCTTCAACAAATTAGTAATTAGTTATGTTGGTTTTAAAACCGATACGTTGACGGTTAGTGAAAACAAGTTTATAAGACACGTATTGCAGGCATCAAGTGAATTAGATGCAGTTGTGGTAAAATCCCGAAATCAATCCACCTCAAAATCATATTTAAAAGCAGAAAACACACTATTTGTAAGTAGCGACGAATTATTAAAAGCAGCATGCTGTAACCTTTCCGAAAGTTTTGAAACCAATCCGTCCATCGACGTTAATTTTGCAGATGCGGTTTCTGGCACCAAGCAAATAAAGATGTTGGGTTTAAATTCGCCTTATATTTTAATAACTACGGAGAATATACCGGCTATTCGAGGGGCGTCTCAAGCTTACGGACTGAGTTTTATTCCCGGAACCTGGGTAGAGAGTATTCAGATCACCAAAGGGGCAGGTAGCGTTGTAAATGGTTATGAAAGTATTGCAGGTCAGATTAATGCCGAGCTTGTAAAGCCTACCACAGACGATAAATTGTTTGTAAATGCTTACGGCTCAGTTAACGGCCGTTTAGAATTGAATACACATCTTAATACCAAGCTATCAGAAAAGTGGAGTTCAGGTTTGTATTTGCATGGCAATACCAGAAATCAAAAATTTGATAACAATGACGATTCCTTTTTAGATGTGCCTTTAAAACAACAAATCAATGTATTAAACCGCTGGCAGTATACCAATGGGGAAAAAGGGATTGTGAGTTTTATAAATCTGAGGTATTTAAATGACCATACACAATCGGGTCAGGTCGGTTTCAATCCAGATACAGATAGAGGCACTACCAATTTTTGGGGAAGCGAAATTGATACCGAACGTTTCGAGGTCACGACAAAATTAGGATATGTTAATCCTGAAATTCCGTATCAGAGTTTAGGGTTTCAAACGGCATTTAGCTATCATAAACAAGCGTCTTATTTTGGCCTGAATTTGTATGATATAGCCCATAATAGTTTCTATTCTAATTTAGTATATAATAGTATTATTTCAGATTCGCGCCATAAGATTAAAACCGGTTTGAGTTTTACCTACGACCATTACGATGAGTTTGTAAATACAGATGCTTACGAACGTACTGAGAATTCTGTGGGTGCATTTGGAGAATATTCTTATGATGATTTAGATAAGTTAACTATGACAGCTGGCTTGCGTGTAGATCAGCACAACAGGCTTGGGTTTTTTGTCACACCAAGATTTCATTTGCGTTATACACCATGGGAAAAATCGGCATGGCGTTTTTCAGTCGGAAGAGGAAAGCGAAGTGCTAATATCTTTGCAGAGAACCAGAATATGTTTTCGAGCTCGCGACAAATAAATATTCTAAATTCTGGTGGAAAGATTTATGGTCTAGACCCAGAAATAGCCTGGAATTACGGTATTAGCTATCTGCAAGGGTTTAATTTGTTTGAAAGAAAAGCGGATATCACGTTCGATTTTTATAGAACAGACTTTAAAAATCAAGTGGTTGTGGATTGGGAAAACCCGTTTGAAGTTACCTTCTACAATCTGGAAGGCGATAGTTATGCAAACAGTTTTCAACTCGAATTTAATTATAATGCGTTTGAGGGGTTTGACATCAGAACGGCTTATAAGTATTACGATGTAAAAACCGATTATATTTCGGGCAAATTGCAAAAACCATTAATTCCTGAGCATCGCTTATTTGCGAACGGTTCTTACGAAACTAAGGAAAAGGAAAATGGCAGTTTATGGAAGTTTGATGCTACTTATAATTGGTTGAGTTCACAGCGTTATCCAAGTACGGATTTAAGTCCTGCTGAATTTCAGCTGCCTGAAAATTCACCAACGGTCGGCACCTTAAATCTACAAGTAACAAAAGTATTTTCATCTAATTTTGAAGTATATTTAGGAGGTGAAAATGTAACGAACGTCAGACAACAGAATCCAATAATAAGTGCAGATAATCCGTTTGGAGCAAATTTTGATAGTAATTTTGTGTATGGTCCAATTTTTGGAAGTATGTATTACGCAGGATTACGATATAGAATAAAATAATAATTGAATTCTCATTGCGAGAAACGAAGTGACGATGTAATCATTTAAATAGAAACCAAAATTAAACATGTTCCGTCATTCCGTACTTGATGCGGAATCCACAGCGGAAAAAACAAATAATTAGATTCCTTGCTTTTGCAGGAATGACAAAAAAAATAAAAATAAAATGAAAAAAGTAATTTTAATATTTACGTTATTACTAACAACAGTAACTTTTGCCCAAAACAAAAACGAAAAGGCCTCAATGGAAGTAGATGGTGTATGTGGGATGTGTAAAGAGCGCATAGAGAAGGCAGCAATCAGAACGAACGGTGTAAAATCTGCAGTTTGGAATATTGATACGCATGAGCTAAAACTAATATATGATGCCAGAAAAACAGATCTAAAAGCTATTTCGAAAAAAATAGCCGAAGTTGGTCATGATACCAAAGAAATTAAGGCTACAGAAGCGGCATATAATAGTGTACATCCTTGTTGTAAGTATAGAGATGATGAGGTTAAAAAAGACCACAAAAAAGAGGGTGGTAACGGAAACTAAATTATTTTAGTTAAATATTTATTAATAAGAATACCAATCTGTATAGCACTTAGCTACCTTTAATATGTTCTTTTAAATACATATATTATGGGACAAATAAAGTCTAACGGAAAGTCTTCGGCGCCAAAACAAGCTCCAAAAAAGACTCCACAGGCTTCTCCAAAAAAGAAGTAATTCGTGGTAATGGAAAGGTTTATTTAGAATAGGCCTTTAGAAATTTGTAAATTGTTTAAAAATTAGCCACCTCCTAAAAGCGGGTGGTTTTATATTTTAAAAAAAACTAAAAGCCTTTGATGAAAATCAAAGGCTTTTAATATACATTCACTAAATTTTACATTTAGTAAACCATTTTATTTACGTATCGAGGAACTCAATTACATCATTCCTGGCATTCCGCCGCCGCCCATTGGTGGCATAGCAGGTGCATCTTCTTTAATATCTACCAAAGCACACTCTGTAGTTAATATCATACCAGCTACAGAAGCCGCATTTTCTAACGCAATACGTGTCACTTTTTTAGGATCGATAATACCAGCTTTAAGCATGTCTACATACTCTTCAGATTTAGCATCATAACCATAGTCTTTCTTACCCTCTAAGACTTTATTGATAACTACAGAGCCTTCGCCACCTGCATTTTCTACAATAGTTCTTAATGGCGACTCAATGGCTTTATTTACTATTTGTACACCTGTAGTTTCATCAATGTGATTCGTCTCTAATTTCTCAAGTACTTTTTTAGCACGTACTAGAGCAACGCCACCACCAGCAACAATACCCTCTTCAACAGCTGCTCTTGTAGCATGTAAAGCATCATCAACTCGGTCTTTCTTTTCTTTCATTTCTACTTCAGAGGCAGCACCTACATAAAGTACAGCAACGCCACCAGCTAATTTAGCCAATCGTTCTTGAAGTTTTTCCTTATCATAATCAGATGTAGTTGTTTCGATCTGAGCTTTGATTTGGTTCACTCTTGCTTTAATATCAGAAGCTTTTCCTTCACCATTTACGATGGTCGTGTTGTCTTTATCAATAGTGACAGTTTCAGCAGAACCCAACATAGACAGGTCTGCATTTTCTAGAGAAAATCCTCTTTCTTCAGAAATAACAACACCTCCTGTTAAAATGGCGATATCTTCTAACATCGCTTTACGTCTGTCACCAAATCCTGGTGCTTTAACAGCAGCAATTTTTAAGCCACCACGTAATTTATTTACTACCAGTGTTGCTAAGGCTTGTCCTTCAACATCTTCTGCGATTATTAATAATGGACGTCCAGATTGTGCAACTGGCTCTAAGATTGGAAGAATCTCTTGAAGGTTAGAAATCTTTTTGTCAATCAATAAAATGTAAGGATTTTCTAAATCTGCAATCATCTTATCAGAATCTGTTACAAAATAAGGTGATAAATACCCTCTGTCAAACTGCATACCTTCAACAACATCTACATAAGTGTCTAAACCTTTTGCTTCTTCAACAGTAATTACACCTTCTTTTCCAACTTTTCCAAAAGCCTTGGCAATTAATTCGCCAATGGTATCGTCGTTGTTAGCAGAAATTGCAGCAACTTGTTTGATTTTATCTGAATCGTTACCTACTTTTTTAGATTGCTTATCAAGGTCTTTTACAATAGCTTCAACACCCTTGTCTATTCCTCGCTTCAAATCCATCGGGTTTGCGCCTGCAGCAACGTTTTTTAATCCTTCTTTTACTATGGCCTGTGCCAAAACTGTCGCAGTGGTTGTTCCGTCACCCGCCAAATCATTAGTTTTGGAAGCTACTTCTTTTACCATTTGGGCTCCCATATTCTCTAACTCGTCTTCTAGCTCAATTTCTTTTGCAACTGATACCCCATCTTTTGTTACCTGAGGTGCTCCAAATGATTTGCCAATAATAACATTACGTCCTTTTGGTCCTAGAGTTACTTTTACTGCATTTGCCAATGCATCAACACCACGTTTAATACCGTCACGTGCTTCAATATCGAATTTTATATCTTTTGCCATTGTTTAATTTTTTTTGTTTTAGCTGTAGACTTTTGACCTTTAGCTAAAAATTAGTTTGTAATTGTGTTTATAAAGAGTGAGCTCATGGCTAATTGCCAAAACCCAATAGCGATTTAAATTATCGCCAAGATGTCGCTTTCACGCATCATTAAATAATCTTTCCCTTCAAGTTTAAGTTCTGTGCCACCATACTTACCGTAAAGTACAGTATCACCAACTTTTACAGTTAAAGGTTCGTCTGTTTTGCCATTGCCAACGGCAACAACAGTCCCCTTTTGCGGTTTCTCTTTTGCATTATCTGGAATAATAATACCTGAAGCTGTTTTTGTTTCAGCTTCTTTAGGTTCTACTAGAACCCTATCTGCTAAAGGTTTAATGTTTAAACTCATTTTTTATTACGTTTTAGTTATTTAAAATTATTTAACGCTTAAGCGTTATTCGAAAATTATGCCAAGGGCTAAACACTGACAAACTTGCAGTTTAAACGCCTAAACTAACTATATAAAAAAAGCCAACTTAATAAGTTGGCTTAATAATAATTTAGGGAGCTATTTTAGATCTAGCCTCCTATAGAATCATTTAGATTAATTGCGTCGTTATTAGTAGCTGGCAACGTAGCAGGTACGTCAATGGCCTCATCTACATCTAGTGCTTTAGACTCTAATCCGTTACCAGAATCTATAGCTAGGTTAGACGCTAATATTAATACGATTAAAGCTGTAGCCAAAAACCAAGTACTCTTGTCTAAAAAGTCGCCGGTTTTTTTAACACCACCTAATTGTTGTGTGCCACCACCACCGAAAGACGACGAAAGCCCTCCGCCTTTAGGATTCTGTACCATAATTACGACAACCAATAAAAATGCCACTATGACTATTAATACTAAAAAGATTACAAATGTACTCATGCTTATGTTTTGTTATTTTCTTTTAATTCTTCTACCAATTTTATTTGGTCTGCAAAGAAACTACTTTTTTCTGGATATTTCAAAATTAAAATCTTATAAGATTGAATCGCTTTTGCATAGTCTTTTTGCTCCAAATAAATACGTGCGAGAGTTTCAGTCATTAAGCTATTTGAAGTGTCATCACTATCGGTAACAAGTTTTAATTTGGGTGTATGATCTTTAACTGGTTTAATCTTAGGATTCTCTTGAATAAACTTGTCTATGATGGCGATTTTATCCTGTAATGGTGTCTCTTTTTTCTCAGTTCCCGATTCCGGTTTTTTTCTATTAATAGGTTTAAAACTTGTAATCTTTAACCACTCCGTAAATGAATGGCTTTCTGACCTATCAAACTCTAGAGGTTGCCCAATATTTAATTTCTCCTCAGGTGATATATTTTTAACATCAACAGCGATAATTGAGTCCTCGATTTTAGGTTGTTCTGATCTTGAGCTTGGATTTACTTTAGCCTTAAATAAATTTGGATCTAAAACGCCTTCTGTTGCTTTAATATGCTCTTTAAGCGCATCGTCTATGGACACACTTTTATTTACTGAGATATCATCGGCTTCGTTGACCTCCAGCGACTTAATATGCTCGGAATTTTGTTTTATATAATCTGAAATTTCATTCTGATTAAAAACATCAGATGTAATATAATCGAATAAAATGCTTCGGTCTGTAGTATGCGCCGCAGCAACTTTTAATGCATTATTGTATTTGTAGCTTTCCTTTTGCTTTAACCATTTTAAATATAATGCGTGTAGAGCCTGGAAATAGGGAAACTGATTTAAGTTTGAAGATAGGTCTTCGATTTGCTGAGTTGTTACAGCTTCTGGATGTTGCAATAAATGTGTAAATTCCTCTAATTGCATAATTTACCAATTGGCTAAAGATCTATTAAATATATCTTGAGTAAGTCGCTCAAAAATAACTTCGAAAGCTTCATCTTTAGTTCCGCCTACAAGTTGGGCACTCGCGGGATAATCGTAAAAGAAAGAAAAGTTTTGTTCAAAGTTTTTGTCTTCATCTAAGGTGTTGTAGTATCTTACATTGACTCCTATGGTAAGTCTGTTCTCAGCTGCGGTGTTCTGCGCTGTTGCCGTCATAGGTGCAATTCTGTATTCTGTGATTTCACCTTCAAAAATTAAATCACCACCAGTAGTTACTAGATTTAAATTGGTTTGACTTTGCATTAAATCTTGTAAAGCATTTGTAAAAGCAATGTCCAGCCCTGGTTCTACAAGTGAGGCATTGTTCTGGAAAAAATTAACTTGAAAGGTCTCAGCATTTCCGGTGTCACCTTGATTAAATTTATAAATACCACAACTCGTTAATAAACAACATATGATAAGAAGATTTAGGTGTTTCATTTAGTATTTATTAAAGGTCGTATTGCTTTATTTTTCTATATAGGGTTCTTTCGCTGATACCAAGTTCTTTTGCGGCTAATTTTCGTTTACCGTTATGACGCTCCAGAGACTTTTTAATGAGCTCTAGTTCTTTGTCTTGTAAAGATAAGGTTTCTTCTTCTTCAATCTCTTCAGCAAAATGATACAAGTCTTCGACACTTTCAGTGTTTTGTTCTTTGGACTCCGAGTTTTCGGAAATTGCAAGTACTTCTAAATCTTCTATGGTCTCCTCTAGGTCATCAGAGTTACTATCTCCATAAATTTTTTCTATAAGGTGTTCGTTTTCCTTTTGAACGTCTGAGGCGCTTCCGTTTTTCATGAGCTCCATTGTGAGTTTCTTAAGATCATTAAGATCACTTTTCATATCAAATAGAACCTTATATAAAATTTCTCGTTCACTGCTAAAATCACTTTCAGATTTAGACTTGCTAACCACAGCTGGTAAATTACTACCTGTACTGGGTAAATAGTTTTGTAGCGTTACAGCGTCTATCGTTCTGTTATGTTCTAAAACCGACAGTTGCTCAGCGACATTTCTTAATTGTCTAATATTACCGTTCCATCGGTACTTTAGCAGGAGGTTTACAGCATCTTCTGCCAACTTTACTGTAGGCATTTTGTATTTGAGAGCAAAGTCACTTGCAAATTTTCTAAAAAGTAAATGAATATCTTCCTTGCGTTCTCTTAATGGTGGTAAGTTTATATCTATAGTACTTAAGCGGTAGTATAAATCTTCTCTAAATTTTTCTTTTTTTATAGCTTCAAACATATTAACGTTTGTCGCGGCAACAATCCTAACATCCGTTTTTTGAACTTTACTGGAGCCTACTTTGATAAACTCTCCGTTTTCTAAAACGCGCAGTAAACGGACTTGAGTAGTTAATGGTAATTCACCGACTTCATCTAAAAAAATCGTACCACCATCTGCAACCTCAAAATAACCCGAGCGTGTCGATGTTGCACCTGTAAATGCGCCTTTTTCATGACCAAAAAGTTCGCTATCTATTGTACCTTCTGGAATGGCTCCGCAGTTTACTGCAATATATTTGCCATGCTTTCTATGAGAAAGTTGATGTATAATTTTCGGAATACTCTCTTTACCAACACCACTTTCACCAGTTACTAATACCGAAATATCTGTTGGTGCAACCTGAATGGCTTTCT
The DNA here is from genome assembly GCA_013002225.1 of Winogradskyella sp. Taxonomy (GTDB): domain Bacteria; phylum Bacteroidota; class Bacteroidia; order Flavobacteriales; family Flavobacteriaceae; genus Winogradskyella. Next base: position 931 of record JABDKL010000013.1, on the reverse strand, counting down.
CTATGGCGCGGTTAAGTTTAGGATCATTTCCTATAATCCCAAATCGTTGTTTTATGGCTTGTACAGATTCCAAATTAATCTTTAATTAAGGTATGTAAATCTTTCGTTAATTATAACTGTTAACTCATCATCAAAATTATAATTGATGTCTCTATTTGTAATACGACCAACCGTATTATATGCTAAGGTGAAAGTGAAACTTTCGCCATCAAAGACTGCTCCGTTCCAATTATTTACTGACAAGTATTGTGCAATTCTACTGCCAATTTCATCAGAGTAATCGTCCGCTAAGAACTGTAAAAGGTAATTATCCTCGAAAACTATTTTTAATGGGTTAGTCTCATCATCATATTGATACGTTACGTTGCTGCTTATTTCGCCGCTGGTAACACTTGTGCTTAAATTTCCTAAGCCTGAGTAGGTAAGTGACTCTGACTGTATTGTAAAGGCACCATCAAAAGATTCCTTTTTTATGACACGATCAAAACCATCTAAAGTAAATACTGTAGAGATGTTAGACCCAACTTCTGTACGTGTAATGGTGTTATTGTCGTAGGTGAAGTTGTACGTATAATTTTCTGATGCGTCCTCATAATATTCGTAAGTAATTTGAGAAATTCTATCATTTTCATAACTAATTATGTACTCATTAGTTACTGATCCAGATGCGTTTGTAGAACTATTATTTGTAATTTGCCCCGAAGCATTTCGTGTAAACGTTTGATTTTCAGTTTCAGGCGCGCTTCCTTCAATAGATAGATCTATTGTGCTATTTATAATTTTATCTTCAATAATATTAATATCGGCATTGGCTACTGTTTGCACAGGTAAGCCAAAGAAATTAAAGGTTATATCCGTATCTAACTCGTAAAGCGAAAGCGCTAAATCGTCGCTTTCGCTGCCAGAGCCATTGTTGCCACCATTATATTGT
>JABDKL010000214.1 GCA_013002225.1 Winogradskyella sp. | reverse complement strand
AGTGTTTCAGGGATGAAGATTTACGTGCAGACCGACAACCAGAGTTTACGCAAATAGATTGCGAAATGGCATTTGTAGAACAAGAAGATATTTTAAATGTGTTCGAAAGCTTAACACGTCATTTACTTAAGGAAGTTAATGGTGTAGATGTCGATAAGTTCCCTAGGATACAATACGACGATGCTATGCGTCTGTATGGCAATGATAAACCAGATATAAGATTTGGTATGGAGTTTGGCGAACTCAATGAAGTTACTCAGCATAAAGATTTTAATGTATTTAATAAAGCTGAATTAGTTGTTGGGATCGCTGTACCTGGTGGTAATTCTTACACACGAAAAGAAATCGACAAGTTAATTGATTGGGTAAAGCGTCCACAAATTGGTGCTTTGGGAATGGTTTATTGCCGCGTTAATGAAGGTGGTACTTATAAATCTTCTGTCGATAAATTTTATGATCAAGACGATTTAGCAAAATGGGCAGCAAAAACTGGTGCTAAACCGGGTGATTTAATCTGTATTTTATCTGGAGACACCAACAAAGTAAGATCTCAGCTAAGTGCATTGCGAATGGAATTAGCAGAACGACTAGGCTTGAGAGACCCTAAAGTGTTTGCGCCTCTATGGGTTATAGATTTTCCGCTGTTAGAATTAGACGAAGAAACGGGTCATTATCACGCAATGCACCATCCATTTACTTCTCCTAAACCTGGTCAAATAGAATTATTAGATTCCAAACCCGGGGAAGTAAAAGCCAATGCATATGATTTGGTATTAAATGGCAATGAAATTGGCGGAGGCTCAATTAGAATACATGATAAAGCCACACAAGCCATTATGCTAAAGCATTTAGGTTTTTCTGAAGAAGAAGCCAGAGCTCAATTTGGCTTTTTAATGGATGCCTTTGAGTATGGTGCTCCACCACATGGCGGTTTAGCTTTTGGATTAGACAGACTGGTAGCCATTTTAGGAGGTCAAGAAACCATAAGAGACTTTATAGCCTTCCCAAAAAACAACTCGGGCAGAGACGTAATGATAGATGCACCAGCACCAATCGACAATGAGCAACTTGATGAATTAGGGTTAAAGCTTAATTTAAAATCATAAATATTAAATCCTGCTTCATGCAGGATTTTTTATTAGATTTAAACTATGCCAATCAATTCTAAATTTTTTAAAAAGCTACTTATCTGGAGGTATAAAAATGTCTCCGAAAAGAATTTTGTTTTTTTACTTAGTCTGATCATAGGTTTACTGGCAGGAGTTATATCTGTCACAATTAAAAATATAACTTTTACGATACAGGCCATCTTGGAAAAAGGGATAGAGCTCACAAAAAACAGCATTTATTTTATCTTGCCGATTATTGGACTCTTGTTGGTTTACCTCTTTGTAAGATACATATCAAAAAAACCAACTGGTCATGCCATTCCTACAATACTATACTCCTTATCTAAGCGCGATGGTATTATTCACAAAAAGCATATTTATTTACCATTAATAACCGCACCTCTAACCGTTGGATTTGGAGGTTCAGTCGGTTTACTTGGTCCAGCAATACTTTCTGCCTCTGCAGCAAGTTCTAACTTGGGCAGAGTATTACATATTAACCGCAAGACGCGAAGCCTACTTATTGCTTGTGCAGCAGCAGGTGCTATTGCTTCGATATTTAAATCGCCAATTGCAGCAATAATTTTTGCTTTAGAAGTTTTTAGTCTGGATCTAACTTTTGCCTCTTTACTTCCATTACTAATCGCTTCAGTTTCTTCAGTTATAACATCCTATTTTTTTCTTGGAGATACTGTATTATTTAATTTTTCAGTTTCAGAAAAATTCGTAATTAAAGACACTCTTTTTTATGTTCTTTTGGGTATAGGCACAGGAGTGGCATCCATTTATTTTTCTAAGATTTATTTTGGCATTACATCATTTTTTAATCGCTTTAAATCTTCGAGGCAAAAACTGATCATTGGAGGTTTGGCCATTGGCACTATGCTATTTTTTATCCCTCCACTTTATGGTGAAGGCTTTAGCTTTATCAATGATCTTATGCTAGGCAATGACATTAAGGCGTTAGGAAATACGCCTTTTGATGAACATTTAGATAACATCTGGATTGTCATAGGATTATTATTTGGTATTACCATATTTAAGGCGATTGCAATGACCACGACATTTGCTGCAGGAGGAACTGGTGGTATTATTATCCCAACCTTGGTCATGGGTAGTGCATTAGGCAATGTCGTGGCAAAAGTGATTAACAATTGTGGCTTGGGCTTTTCTGTATCAGAGGCAAACTTTACATTAATTGGCATGGCCGGACTTATTGCGGGTGTATTACATGCACCATTAACTGCCATATTTTTAATTGCTGAAATTACAGGAGGATATGAATTGTTTGTCCCATTGATGATTACTGCATCCATGTCGTTTATTATTAACAAAAACGGATTAGACCACACCATTTATACAAAGGAGTTACTCGAAAAAGGCGAACTGTTAACCCAAGATAAAGATAAAAGTGTGCTCACCTTAATGAAATTGGATGCCGTCATTGAACAAGATTTTATTCAATTACATCCAGAAATGACTCTAGGCACAATGCTTAAAGAGGGCGTTTCAAAATCGAGTAGAAACCTATTTCCAGTTACAGATTCTGACAATTTATTTGTTGGTATTATTTTATTGGATGACATTAGAACTGTGATGTTTGATCAGTCTTTATATAACTCCACTACTGTTGAAACATTTATGCATCAGGCGCCAGAGTATATAATTTACGAGAAGGATTCGATGCAGGAGGTTATGCAAAAATTCCAAAGTTCAAAAGCTTGGAATTTACCTGTCATAAGAGACAATAAATATTACGGATTTATTTCAAAATCAAAATTACTAACAGCTTATAGACGCGAATTAATTAATTTTACCTCCTAATTTTTCTTTATACTATTTAATTTACCACCTTATGAAAATAATTCATATAATAACTCTTATTGCTTTTATTGCTTCCCTAACTTGCATAATCTGCGGTCTTATTTTAGACATTGATTTTGCTCAAAAACTAACTGGTTTCGGAGTCCTAGGGTTATTTTTAATTGTGTTTCCGCTGTTTTCTTACTACAGATGGAAAGGCAAAAATGTCAAGGATTATATGCTGACCAAGGAAAATCTAGACAAAATGAAAGAAAATCAGAAGAAAAATAAGATTTAATTTTAAATGTTTACTAATACAAAAAATCGGCTAACTCCTTTAATGTCAATGCCTCAAGGGCCATCACAAGAATGATCATTAACTCATTAATTTTCAATATTTTAAAATAAAATGATTTATTAACATTAGCATTGATATATATTATATCTTTGCACTTTAATTTTTATTTATATTATAATGACTGGAACAGTTAAATTTTTCAATGATTCAAAAGGATTTGGATTCATTACAAACGAAGAAACAGGTAAAGACATCTTTGTACACGTATCAAACCTTAATGGCGTAGAATTACGCGAAGGTGACAACGTAGAATACACAGAAGAAGAAGGAAGAAAAGGAATGGTAGCTGCAAATGTGCAGGTATTGTAAGTATATATCTTAAAAGTTTCAACGCTCAGCCCATGGTTGGGCGTTTTTTTTGTCCTAAATTCAAGGAATTAATTTTTAATCTACTAGTAGTACCTCATCTTATGACCACCAATTAGCCGTATTAATTTAGATTTCTCTTTTCAATAAAAAAACGCTTTATAAGTTCAGAAGCCTCTTTGGCCATTACACCGCTAACAACGCTGGTTTTAGGGTGTAGTTTCCCTCCCATGGATTTAAAACCACGTTGCTCGTCTGAAGCCGCATATACAATTTTAGAGATCTGGCTCCAATACAAAGCGCCAGCGCACATCTGGCAAGGTTCTAGCGTTACATAGAGTGTACAATTAGTGAGATATTTACCACCTAAAAAGTTTGCAGCAGAAGTAATTGCCTGCATTTCGGCGTGTGCAGTGACATCATTTAATAATTCCGTTAAATTATGGGTTCTGGCAATTATTCTATCTTCGATAACAACAATTGCACCAACTGGTATTTCCCCTTTTTTATAGGCAACTTCAGCTTCCTGAATTGCCTTCTTCATGAAATAGGTATCATCAAAGGGGTTAATCATTTTGTTATCGCTAATTAATTTTTAATTATTTTCGATTTTTGGTTAATGTTATCGCCATTTATATTAAGAATGTAAATTCCGTTTTGTAAGGTCCGAGTGTCAATTGTAATAGTATTAAACAGAGATTCTTTTTGTTCTATTATTTTTCTGCCATTTATATCTACCAATGTAATTATTACCTCTCCTAAATTTTGTTGTGTGGCAATTGTTAAATCGTTTTGAGCAGGATTAGGATAGATAGAAATTATATCTTTTTTAAACTCATTCACACTTAGACTTGAACAATTGGCTAGAGAAGCATCAGTGCTAGGTGGCACTGAAAAATCTTCGACCTGATCATTACGTGATGCAGAATCTCCTTGCGAAGCATTTACACCTAAGCCTCGTGCTGCAAAAACGTCCCAAATTATACATTGATTCTCTCCACCTGTAGTGGCCATATCAGCAGCTAATAACGCATCGCGCCCATCGATAAATCCAGGATTGCAGGGTTGTAACTTTAAGCCATCAATTACCAATTTCATAATTTTAGTATTACCACCATCTCCATTGTACATGTCGGGATCGAATCCATATTTGTCAATGTATGCCCACGTTAAGTCCCAAAGCATTGTCGCCCACATAAATCCTATACCATGTGGCAGACTTAAATTAGGGTCATTTGTCACAGCATAGGTGAGTTCATTTACATTAAAATCCGGGCTATATCTTCTAGGTCTTATCCCTGGGCCTGTAATAGGCTGGCTGGTTGCAAATGTCCCAATTCCGCGGGCATCTGCTTCTACATCACTAGCACTCATGGTAACCATAAGACCAAACCAATCTGACCATCCTTCGCCCATTTGCTCATCGTTAAATAAACAACTGGCTGTACTTGCACCTCCAGTTAATCTGTTAGAAATACCATGGCCATACTCATGTGCAATTATACCATTATCAAAATCGCCGTCAATCATATAAGGACCATTATTAACTAATGTCGCAGATAAAGTTTCGCCATTAGATAATGCAAAAATTATGGCCTCTCCGTCAGACTGAGTCACCATAATAGAAGGAATATTTACTTGAGCACCAACAGCACCACCTCCCATGGTAATAGTTCCATCCGGATCATTGTTTACAACAATTGCAGCAACTGCTCCTGCATTTTGTGCTGCTAGAACTTTAGCCCCAAACTCACATGTACCTCTTCTAATTACAGCAATATTTCCGTTAATAATTGACGCATTGGTAAGGTTATCGCAGGCATCATTAAAATCTGATGTACTATCAATAGTTAAGACTAAGTTAGCTGTAATAGGATCTACCGGAAGAGGATCACCAAAAGTTGCAGCAGCTGCTCCATAATCTCCAGCCACGCTACCATTATTAATAGTTAATGGATCCGATAATGGACCTGGTGGTGTCCATAAATACATAGTCATTTTTGGTGCTTGACCATCTGCTGGAGTGCCAAATGTGGCATTATTTGTTCCAGATCCATCCTGAGCGTCTGCAATAACTAAGTCATTTTCAAGACCAAGATTTCCATAATTATTGGCCTGAAAATTTCCTGCACGTTCATCAAAACCATGGTGATACCAAATATCGTGCATCATATTATTTAAGTAAAATAGGTTTGTTATTGCTGCCTCTTCATATTCGCTAGGTGGTTGATTGATATCCAAGGTAAAATCAAAATTTAACGCTGATGTTCCCTCTGGTCTAAAACCATTTGTAAAATCCTGCCCGTCTCTGTCTTCTTGGGCCAATACATTATTACCTCTTGTGTGTGTATATTCTGGGCCGACAGCACCATCATCATCATGCCAACCAAAAGGGGAAGCCACTGGACTCGCTGGATTTGAAACTAATTGTCTAGGACCGTGATTTGGACTTTCTGCAGGTAAGGCAAATACATTATAAACAGAACCATCTACCATTAATGGTGATGAGCTGTTTAGTAAATCAAAGTTGTTATTAGAATTTTTAATCTGATTGTGATCATGTGTGCTTTCAAAATCACAACTCAGTATGAGATTATTAACTTCAATAATTTCTCCTGTATTAGCGTCTACTCTAGCATCATACCAATGTAAATCGTCCTTTGCATAAATAACAATATCCCATGCTAGTCTGAGTGTGCTGTTAGTGTTTGCATAAACTAATTTAGCGGTAATATTTCGCGTCGAGATATCTCCTTTTGAATATATATAGTCATTGCCCTTACGTTCTAACTGAACTATATTTTCTGTAGTTCCTAGATCAAATTGGCTAGCTGTATAACCTATGGCCACAATAGGCGATATTGATGGCGAAGTAGAATTTATTTTAGTAGTTATTTCCGAAACAAATCTATTTGCAAAATAGAAAACGGCGTTGTCTTTTATAGCAACACTGGAAACTGCGTTAAAAATAGAAATATCGTCAAAAGCCTGGTTTAGATAGATATGTGTAATATCTGTGTTGTCTGAATAATGAGTGCTCTTTACAATTAAGGATTGTAAATCATGGTCTGAAAAGCCATAATCGTCCTTCTTGTCTTTTAGATAATTTAAAATTAGTGTCCCATACTCTGAAGATTCAAGATTGTTTTGAGCAACACTTACTTGTGCTGGTATTATCATAATGAATAATAACACCAATAATTGTAATTTTTTAACCATAGCAATTTTGATAGGTTATATTCTAAATCATTGAAAACTTATCAATAGCTAGAATATAATTTTATAATTTTTCTTTCAAAAATAGGTAAACATTAAAGATTTTGAAAATAAAATGAGTTATAGGTCAAGAATTAAGATATAATGCAAGGAACGCACTATTTAATTTTTACAGCAAACATCTGTTAAATAAAACTGAACTAATAAAATCTCGTATTTTTGTGAGGTGCAAAAGCCACTTTTAGAACATATAAATACACCTGAAGATCTACGTCAACTTAAGAAAGCTGATTTGCCACAACTTGCACATGAGTTACGCCAGTTAATTATTAAAATAGTTGCAACAAAAGAAGGGCATTTAGGTGCAAGTCTAGGTGTGGTAGAGCTTACCATTGCCTTACATTACGTTTACAATACACCTTACGATTTATTAATCTGGGATGTTGGCCATCAAGCCTATGGTCATAAAATTTTAACGGGTCGAAAAGCAATTTTTGATACGAATCGACAACTTAACGGGATAAGCGGATTTCCCAAGCGAAGCGAAAGTGAATATGATGCATTTGGAGTTGGCCATTCCTCTACGTCTATATCTGCTGCCTTAGGTATGGCAATTGCCTCACAGCTAAAAGGTGAAAAGAAGCATCATATTGCTGTGATTGGCGATGCATCCATAGCTAGTGGTATGGCTTTTGAAGGGCTTAACCATGCTGGAGTTACAAACGCAAATTTACTGATTATTCTCAATGATAATGCCATAGGAATCGACCCTAGTGTTGGTGCCTTAAAGCAATATTTAACCAACGTAAAAAAAGGCACTGAAAAGCAAGATAATATCTTCGAAGCCTTAAACTTTAACTATTCCGGACCTATAGACGGTCACGATTTACCGCTTTTAATTTCCGAATTAAATCGACTAAAAACCCTGAATGGCCCAAAATTACTTCATGTGATTACCACAAAAGGAAAGGGATTAAAACAAGCAGAGCGCGACCAGGTAAAATATCATGCCCCTGGCAAATTTGATGCAAATACAGGAGAGCTTAATTCCGGTTCAACGGAATTACGACCCCCAAAATATCAAGATGTTTTTGGAGAAACTATAGTTGAACTTGCAAAAGCGAATAAACAGATCATCGGTATTACACCAGCTATGCCCACGGGCAGCTCTTTAAAATACATGATGGAAGAAATCCCGGAAAGAGCTTTTGATGTAGGTATTGCGGAGCAACATGCTGTTACATTGGCTGCTGGGATGGCCACTCAAGGATTAATTCCTTTTTGCAATATTTATTCAACCTTCTTACAACGTGCTTATGACCAGGTCATTCATGATGTAGCCTTACAAAAACTTCCTGTAATTTTTTGTTTAGACCGAGCAGGGTTAGTAGGAGAAGATGGCGCAACTCATCATGGCGTTTATGACCTGGCATTTTTAAACTGTATTCCTAATTTAATCATATTTGCACCAAAAGATGCGATTGCACTTCGAAATATAATGTTTACGGCCCAATTACGATTAGATCTACCATTAGCAATTCGCTATCCCAGAGGAAGCGGGCATGTATTAGAATGGAAAAAACCATTTGAAGCAATAAAAATAGGGAAAGGAAGTTGTCTTAAAAAAGGCAATACTATAGCGGTTTTATCTATAGGCACAATGGCTTTTGTCGTTGAAAAAGCAATAGAAAAATTAGACATATCTCATTACGATATTCCATTTTTAAAACCTTTAGATTCTATGTTGTTACATCAGATATTTGCTGATTATAAGGCCATAATAACCATTGAGGAAGGTGTTGTTATTGGAGGTTTTGGCAGTTCTATCTTAGCTTTCGCTAACACACATAATTATACCCAAAAAGTTATGACATTGGGAATCGATGATCAATTTATAGAACATGGATCCATTGATCAGTTAATGCGACTTCAAAAACTAGATGCCGAATCTTTAAAATCAAAAATTAAAGATTTACTTCTCGAGCTCAATATGGGCTAGATCAGAATTATTTTCTAATTGTTCAATTTCCACAGTGTCCTTTTCAGAAGGCTGCTCCTGATTGTTCGTAAGGTCGTCTATCATTAACAGGCAAGTCAACACAACCATGAAGATGACTAAGCCTCCAAGTATATTATTTCTCATAAGTAGGTTATTTAAGGCTGATTATGAGATAAATAAAGTAAATATATCGTTAAATCGCAAATTTATTCGATGAAATGCATTTTTATAAAATATTACCCTTCAATTGCTTATGCAATAACATCGCATTAGTATCTGATAGTTTTGAGATATAAAGACACACGGCAATTAAACTGTCATATAAAGATTCCTTAGACAAGTTAACCGTTTGAGGTAAGGTTCGCAGTAGTAATTTATCGTAATTAGACATACGATCTTCGTAAGCGTTAAATGCCATTTTACAAAAGGCATTTAATAACTGGTTTAATATTTCATAACCAGCAATTTCTTTATTAATTACTTCTTTAGACCGATAAACATTCTTAACACTTATATCTATAATGTCTTTAATTTGTGCTTTGTACTGGCTAACATCCAGCAATGCAGTTTCAAAATTACCAGACAAAATACTTTCCTCATTTTTCATAAAAAGTGCCACAGCCTCATCAATTAACGTTCCTATGGCTAAAGCTCTGAGATAGCTCACACGGTCTTGAGTTGTTTTTAGCGAATTATAGCTCTCTGTTTTAATTTTATCTCTAACTAAATTAATAAGGTATTCTAAAGCATATTCTTCTTCTATTAAACCTAAATTAATACCATCTTCAAAATCTATAATAGTGTAGCAAATATCATCTGCTGCTTCTACTAAAAAAGCTAATGGATGTCTATGATAACTTAAATGTGATGCGCTTCGGCTTAACAACCCTAATTCTGAAGCAATATCTTTAAACATTTGAGTTTCACTCTGAAAAAAACCATACTTTTTATCTACAATATGACTTGTTGGTTTTTTAGGTAGCGACTCCTTTGGGTATTTGATAAATGTGCCTAGTGTCGCGTAGCTTAACCGCAACCCTCCTAATCTTCCTTCTCTACTTTCGGTAAGTATTTTAAATCCGTTGGCGTTACCTTCAAAATCACATAAATCTTGGTATTCCTTATCTGTTAAATGGCTTTTAAACTCACTTCCTTCTCCATTCTTAAAATAGGATCCTATAGCTTTCTCACCAGAATGACCAAAAGGCGGATTTCCAATATCGTGAGCTAGGGATGCCGCCGCAACTATGGCTCCAAAATCATTCATATTATAACCATGAATATTTTTTAAGTGCGGATGCTTTTCTAAGAGCAACTTACCCACCTTTCTACCTAAAGATCTACCTACTACACTAACTTCTAAGCTATGTGTTAATCTGGTATGCACAAAATCTGTTTTAGACAAAGGAACAACTTGCGTTTTGTCTTGTAGGCTTCTAAATTCAGTAGAAAATATAATACGGTCGTAATCAACCTCAAAACCCAAACGGGTTTCATCTTGTTCTTTTCTTAATCTTTTATTGCTGTCACCGTAACGCTTTAAGGATAATAGTTGCTCCCAATTCATAGTAAAAATTTAACTCATGCAAGATATATAAATTGACATAGAATTACTCAAAAAGTAAGACTCCTATTTTAATACGTGTAATGTTAAGTAAACGTTTCTTTAATTTAAAGTTGGTTAATACAGAGGTAACGTTAAACTAACTATTTTATCACGTAGAGTTAATTTTTGATTAACCTAAAAATTACATTATCACAGTTTCTTTGCACCACAATTGAAATTGAACTAATGAAACGTATACCTATAGTAATTTTATTATTAATTACATCATTCTTATTTGCCCAGAATACAGGATCTATTTCTGGTAAATTAATTGATAAGGAATATAATGACGAACCGCTTCCCTTTGCTAATATTTTAATTAAAGGAACAACAACAGGGACGACCTCAGATATAGACGGTTTATATCAATTTGAAGCATTAGCTCCGGGAGCCTACACTTTGATTTTTAGTTTTGTAGGTTATGAAACTCAAGAAATAACAGTGAATGTTGAGTCAGATAAAGTAACTACACTAAATGTAATGATGGGTGCTAGTGCTGCCAGCCTGGATGAGATTGTAATTACAACCACAACCCGTAAGGAAAGTGAAGCCGCCTTATTGTTAGACCAGAAAAAGGCTGTCGAAATAAAGCAGAGTATTGGCGCAGACGAACTCTCTAGAAAAGGTGTTAGTGATGCCGCAGGTGCAGTAGCCAAAATTTCGGGAGTATCAAAGCAAGAAGGTTCTAGTAATGTTTATGTAAGAGGGTTGGGAGATCGTTATCTTAATACAACCATGAATGGCTTGTCATTACCCTCTAATGATGTAAATAAGAAGAATATTGACTTAAACTTATTCTCTTCAGACATTATTGAGAATGTTTCTATAAGCAAAGCCTATTCTTCTCGATTTTTTGGAGATTTCTCCGCTGGTAATGTAGATATTTCTTCAAAGGATTATAAAGGGAATGGCTTTTTTGATTTTAATGTTGGTTCTTCTGTAAACACAAACGCTGCTGATAAAACATTCTTTAGAAGTGAAGGCACCAGTTATTTTGGTTATTATAATAGGTACGACAATAATCCTTTTGCCGTAGTATTATCTCATGGTTTTGATCCTCAACAAGCAGAAACGCCGATTGATGTCTCTTTTGGAGGTGCTTTTGGAAAATCTTTTGATTTTGAAAACGGATCTCGAATAAGCTTTTACGGCACAGGATCCTTCGAAAATGGTTTTGCGTATCGCAGAGGATCTAACGTAGATTATACCAACGTAGAAAAGAAAGCTTTTGAAGACGCCGAAGAGTTTGAGTATAGTACCAAAACTACAGCAATGGCTTCTGTTAATTATAAAATTAACAGCGCACATTCTATAAAATTTAATTCCTTATTCATCAATAATGCTTCAGATAAGGTTGGTTATTTTGGTATAGATGGTTCGGGTAGAAACAGAGATGCCATACTTAATACAGACGAGGGGTTTTACCAGATGAATGTGCAGTTTAATCAAAATTTAATATTTGTTAATCAGTTTACTGGTCGTCATAAATTTAAGGACAATCTTTACGAGTTAGATTGGGGAATTGGCTACAATGTAGTTAATGCTCATGAGCCCGACAGAAAACGTATTAGTGTAGAAAATTATCAGTTTGCATTAGATAATGACGCTTCTACTCTTCCTTCATTTTATAGCAACGTAGTTTTTGATAACCAACGTTATTTTCAAAATATCTATGATGACGAATTTAATGGCAGATTAAATTTATCCTACAACCCAAAAGAAAACTTAAAGATTAATGTTGGTTTTGCTGGTAGAACTAAAGAAAGACAATTTGATAATATTAGATACGGCTACGACTTGATAGAAGCTAATACCCCAATTACCAATGTAAATGACCTAAATAGCTTTTTTACTTTAGATAATTTAAATATTGGCAATAGTGGCAATGGCGCCTATGAAATTAAAGTAATCAATAATTTTCCTGGTCTAAGCAACACCAATAGACCTGGGCTTTCTGAAAATACGTATAACGGAAACATAGATATATATGCTGGTTATTCAAATGCAGAATTAAATGTAGGTGATACCTGGTTATTTGTACCAGGTGTGAGAATTGAAAACATAAATCAAGAAATCGCTTACGATGTCATTAATCTGGGAGCAGCAGGTAACAGCTCTATTAGTTCTAACGAAACCATATTCTTACCTAGCTTAAGCATAAAGTACGGCATAAAAGAAGACCAAAATTTACGATTTTCTGCAAGCCAGTCAATTTCGCTTCCAGAATTTAAAGAAGTGGCACCATTTGTTTATGAGAGTATTTCGCAACGAATTGGTGGTAATCCCGATTTATTAGGAACAACAAATGACATTGCATATACAAACGTTAATGATGTATCCTACTCAAAAATTTTAAACCTAGACTTAAAATACGAATGGTTTATAAGTAAGACAGAATTGTTTTCTGTAGGTGCCTTTTATAAGCAAATAAAAGATCCGGTTAATCAGGTGGTTGCATTTGATGCTACAGGTACACAACGCTTTTTTAGAACAGGTGAGCAAGCCGAAATTTTAGGTTTTGAAGCCGAAATTAGAAAAAACTTCCTTATGTATGATGACAAAGAAGAGGCCAAGCTTTCCGCAGGATTAAACTTTACGTACATGCATACCAAACAAGATTTGTATGAAACAATAATCGGAACGTATAGTGTGAGCTTTAATAAGAATAAAGAAGAGTTGCAGGGAGCTTCACCAATCATCTTAAACGCAGATCTTAACTATTCGCCTCAAATTGGTAATTATAAGCCTACAGCCAATATTATATGTTCTTATTTCTCAGATAGAATTGATGCTTTAGGCTCTGGGCAATTAGGTAATGTAATTGAAAAAGGCATTCCCACCTTAGATTTTGTTCTTAAGAACCAATTAAATAATAAGATGGAATTAAATCTCGGAATTAGAAATTTACTAAATCCAACCATTCAATATTTTAGAGAGGGCACTTCTGTTGGCGATGTTTTGGTAACCTCACCAAATGGTAAAGATGTAACAGACTATAAGCGAGGGCTGAGTATAGGTCTTCAACTCAAATATAAATTTTAAACGAACATTAATTAGAACTTAAATTAAAGATCAAAATGAAAAATAAATTAATTTTAGGCTTAGCTGTTTTCGGGATGCTTCTTAACTCTTGCACAACAGATGATACTGCTGATATTATCATTAATGACAATAGTGTAACCAACAATAATGGTGGTGGTACTACAAACCCAAGTACCGTATTTTTATCTGGTACATATACAGAAGATTTGACCTTAGATGCTAATACTACATATAAAGTAGATGGAGCGCTAATCATGACTGCCGGAACAACTTTAACCATACCCGCTGGTATGGTGATAGAAGCTGTATCTTCTGGCTCTGATGTTTATATTGCTATTTCTAGTGGTGCGCAAATTATCGCAAATGGTAATGCAAACAACCCAATAATATTAACGTCAGATTCTGCAGCACCACAGGCTGGTGATTGGGGAGGATTAATTCTATTGGGAAATGCACCAATAAATTCTGTTACTGGTACGGCAACTGCAACTTCAGAAATTGCAAGTCTACCATATGGCGGAACGGATGTGTCTGACAATTCTGGTGTATTAAGATATGTTAGAGTACAGTATTCTGGAGGATCTGCAGATGGCCAATCTGAAAATAATGGTATATCTTTTTACGGTGTAGGTAACGGTACTACTGTTGAGTATATACAAGTTTTTGAAGGTAAAGATGATGGTGTCGAATTTTTTGGAGGAACTGTAAATGTAGATTTTGTATCTGTAGTCAATGCTCAAGATGATTCTATAGATTGGACAGAAGGATATTCTGGTAGTATTACCAATGCACATGTTCAACATGGTGCAGAACACGACAAAGGTATTGAAGCCGATGGTTACAACACCGATATCGGTAACAACTCTAACCCTATATTTTGGTCTAAGCCTATAGTAACCAACTTAACTATTGTAGGTAATGGATCTGGCACAGGAAATGAAGCTATAAGATTAAGAGCAGGTACACAAGGTCTTTTTACCAATGTGTTGTTAGAAGGATTTGCAGAAGGATTTGATCTAGATGGCGATGCAGGTGCTAGCAGCACTAATCCGACAGGAACAGGTGTAATTAACGGAGACCTATCGGTAACTAATGTTACTTTTACAGATGTAACGCTACAGGTGAAAAATGATACTGGCGATACCTTTGCAGACTCTGACTTCCTATCTGGTGTTGGGAATGGTACAGGTACAGACTTTACGTCTTGGGGAGCAGGATGGACAGTGGGTAATTAAATTATTAATTGTTAAAATAAAAAAAGCACCTTTAATAGGTGCTTTTTTATTCGATTAATGTTTTCTTAATTTCTTATTGCGACTGATTTCTTCGAATCTTTTTGCCAGTCACTAATGCTTACAATAGCATTATTTGTATAATCTACTTCTTTTAAAGTTTTATCTGTCCAATAAAACCACTTGCCGACTTTTTTCCCATTATCATAATTCGCTGCAACACTTTTGTTCCCGTCAGTATCAAAACTAAACCATTCACCATGTAGTTTGCCATCTAAAGTATAAGAGCCTAATTGGCTAATTACTCCATTGTCGTGATAATAAACAACATCAATTAAATTGGTGTCTTTGTTAATTTTTAATGCTCTCTCTTGCTGAGCAAATGAAATTATACCGATAAAAAAAGCGAACAACATTAAAACATTCTTGTTCATAATTAATGGGTATTAATAGTTACTTACTACTCAAATATAGAGGTTTGTTAATATTTAAACAACATTTACTTAACATTAAATTTACATTAGACATCTAAAATATTGTTTTTCAGTGTGTTTATGTTTTAATTTAAATACAGAATGTTTAATAATTACTTAATACTAAGATTACACAGTAATTAAATGACTCGCATACATTTGTCTTGTCTTATAAGACCTATTAGTTTCGTATAATCTATTAGTTTTTGTCGACTAATTATCATGAATTCTAATGACCGCCTTTGGCCAAGGCGGTTTTTTTTTGTAAAAACTTAACACTAAGGAAACATTTATGTTTTAAATATGGAAGTTCTTTGCAGCGACAAAAACTAATAATAAATGAAACTTAAATTTAAGTTATTAACTGTTGCTGCATTTGTATTAGCATCAGTTAACTCTCAAGAAATCAGTGACACCTCATTTGGTAAGGGCTTAATTAATTTTACAGCAAAAGACAGCTCTTTTAGTGTGAAATTTGCACCTCGTTTTCAAGTTCGTTCAATTTCATCCTGGGATCACGACGGTAATCAATATGGTAGCCCAGAACATAACTTTATAGTTAGAAGAGCACGATTAAAGTTCGATGGTTTTGCCTATAGTCCAAAGTTAAAGTATAAAATAGAGCTCGGTCTGTCTAATAGAGATATTTCGGGTGCCAATCAATTTAATAGAAATACACCTCGCTACATCCTTGATGCCGTAATTATGTGGAATTTCTCAGGAAACTGGGAGTTATGGGCAGGACAAACAAAACTTCCTGGTAACGTAGAGCGGGTAGTGTCTTCTGGTAATCTTCAATTTATAAACCGTTCGTTGCTAAACAGTCGATTTAATATCGACCGAGATTTGGGTATTCAATTACGTCATAAAACCAACCTTGGTGGTAATTTTTTAATGCGAGAAAAATTTGCAGTATCTCAAGGAGAAGGTCGAAATGTTACCGAAGGTAATGAGGGAGGTTTACAATATACAGCTCGTTTAGAATTTTTACCATTCGGCACGTTTAAATCTAAAGGCGATTACAGTCAATCTGATTTAAAAAGAGAAGAGAAGCCAAAATTAATGGTAGGTTTTACTTACAACTACAATCAAGACGCGGTGAGAGAAAGAGGATTTGCTGGTGATTATATGATTAGAACCGACGGCACAATCTATGAGACAGACCAAACTACAATTTTTGCGGATGCCATGTTTAAATATAATGGCTTCTCTTTTATGGGAGAATATGCTAATCGTACGGCAGATGACGAAGTAGCAACCGAGGCCGATGGTGTTACACCAACTGGAGATATTGTGTTAACAGGAAATGCCTTAAATTTACAAGTCGGTTATTTATTTAAAAATAATTACGAAATTGCAGCTCGTTATACCACGGTAGATTATGAAGCGGTTACTAATACTTTACCAAGAAAGCAATTTACCTTGGGAGCGTCAAAATATATTGTTGGACATAAATTAAAAGTTCAGTCCGATATTAGTTATTCGGCATTAGATGGAAATGACGAAAACATTATGTTTAGATTAGGATTTGATATTCATTTTTAATCACTATAAAATAACAATTAGATAACGTTATAATTAATTTGTCTTTTGATATTTGCAAACTTATTTTAAATAAAAATTATGGATAATATATACTTATTAATGTTAATTGCAATTACAGTATTAGCTGTATTCGACATTATAGTTGGTGTTAGTAATGACGCTATTAATTTCTTAAACTCTGCCATTGGTTCTAAAGCAATTTCGTTACGTACAATAATGATTGTAGCGAGTTTAGGTATTTTTATTGGAGCCGTGTTCTCTAGCGGAATGATGGAGGTTGCCAGAAAAGGAATTTTTGTGCCTGCTCAATTTGAGTTTGGTGAGATTATGTTAATTTTTATGGCCGTTATGATAACGGACATTTTATTATTAGATTTCTTTAATACGCTTGGCTTACCTACTTCTACAACGGTATCTATTGTTTTCAATCTATTAGGTGCGGCCGTAGTTATGTCTATATTAAAAATAAATCAATCAGAGACTGAGACATTGGCCGATTTAGGAAATTATATCGCTACTGATACTGCACTCACCATAATTAGCGGAATTTTATTATCTGTTTTAATAGCATTTACAGTAGGTGCCCTGGTACAATGGGTGTCAAGACTGGTGTTTACATTTAATTATGAGAATAAAATTAAGAATTTTGGTGTCCTATTTGGTGGTGTGGCTCTTACAGCTATCACCTATTTTATTTTCTTAAAAGGGTTAAAAGGCACGCCATATTATAGTGAATTAAAAGATATGGTAGAGGGCAACGAAGTTTATATCATACTTGGTAGTTTTATTTTTTGGACCTTGTTTTCATTTATTTTTGAAAAACTAACGAAGAAAACTGTGCTATTAGTTGTTATTGGTGTAGGAACCTTTGGATTAGCCTTAGCCTTTTCTGGAAATGATTTAGTGAATTTTATTGGTGTGCCAATGGCAGCCTACCACTCTTATGAAGCCTGGGTTGCAGGAGGTATGGATGCAACCATGTCCATGGCTGTATTAGACAAGAAAGTTCCTGCAGAACCATTGCTGCTATTTATCGCTGGTGCCATTATGGTATTAACATTATGGTTATCTAAAAAGGCAAAAACAGTTGCCGAAACAGAAATTAGTTTATCTAGACAAGGAGACACGCATGAAAAATTTGAACCAAATGCACTGTCTAGATCCGTTGTTAAAGGAACCACTCAATTATCTAATTATTTTGGTGTTATTATACCTAATTCAATTCAGAGCAAAATTAATAATAGTTTCCAAAAACCAGACGTGCTAATAACTAAAGATCAAAGTATAGATGCTCCTGCTTTTGATATGATTAGGGCATCGGTAAACTTAATGGTAGCAGGAGTATTAATTGCAATTGCAACTTCGATGAAACTACCTTTATCTACCACATATGTTACATTTATGGTAGCAATGGGTACATCGTTAGCAGACAGGGCTTGGGGAAGAGAAAGTGCGGTGTATAGAGTTGCTGGTGTACTTAATGTTATAGGCGGTTGGTTTGGCACGGCTTTGGGCGCATTTATTGCGGCGGGTACTGTGGTATTTTTAATAAACTGGAATCCTTCCGTAATGATTCCTATATTACTATTAATAACGGCATTTTTACTATACAGAAACTACAAGTCTCATAAAACATCTTCTAATAAAGTGGCTGAGGAAGATAGCCTAAAAGAAACAGGTAGTAGCTCTGTTCAGGGTGTGATTTTAGAAAGTGCTGCAAACATTTCTAACGTTGTAAAACGTGGTAATAAAATATACACTAATGCCGTCAACGGCTTGGCTAAACAAGATTTAGACTTACTTAAGAAAAATAAAAAACAAATAGAAAAGTTATCTAAAGAAGTAGATAGCTTACGTGATAACATATTTTACTTCATTAAAAATCTAGATGATACCAGTGTACGTGCCAGTAGTTTTTATATAAATATTTTAGGGTATTTGACGGATATGACTCAGTCTCTAGAATATATCTCTAAAGTGAGCCATAAACATATAAACAACAATCATAAAAAACTTAAATTCAGCCAGATAAAAGAGCTTAAGGAAGTTGATGACACCCTCGAAATATTGTTTAACAACACCAAGCAAGCTTTCGATTCGCATTCGTTCGAACAGATTGGCTCGATCATTACCCGTAAAAAAGAATTGTTTGATATTGTTACGGAAAAAATTGTAAAACAAGTTGCTAGAACAAGAACCGAAGAGTCTAGTCCTAAAAACACAACGTTGTACTTTAGTTTGCTTTTAGAAACTAAGGATCTGCTAACCGCAACGATGAATTTATTAGAGGAATATTATAGTTCGCACGACAGCTCAGTTGAGCCTGCCACTATAAAAAAAGAAGATGAGTAACACATTTCAAATCTACTAATTATTTAAAGCTTCGATTTTTAATTCTAAAATCGAAGCTTTTTTTATACGTTCTAAATCTAGAAGAAGGTCAATAATATAAATCCTAATATTGCGCCAATTACAATTGTCCAGATAGTACTAACTTTTGTTTTAAAGGTTAATGATCCAGCCACAAGGGCAATGGCTATACTTTGCCATTGCATTAAGGTATCCGAGGCCATAACAAGCAAAACTGCAAGCATAACAGCAACAGCTGCAATATTTACGGAGTCTAAAAAATAACGCAACAGTAGGGAGTTACGCATTTTTGGAATAAATGGGTTCAATATTAACACAAATAAGAAAGAGGGCAAAAATATACCCGCAGTAGCGACTAATGCACCCGTAAATCCTGAAAGTTGATAGCCGATAAAAGTCGAGGTTGATAATACAGGCCCTGGTGTAAATTGACCTATAGCTATTGCGTCTATAAGTTCTGCTCTTGTCAATAAGCCTCGTGTAACTAATTCTGCATCTAAATAAGCAAACAAGACATAACCACTACCATATAGTATTGCACCTACTTTTAAAAAAATTAAAAACAGTTTAAAGGTAGATAGTTTGGCAATGGTGGTGTTAATGCCAAGAAATAAAAACAATGGTGAAATAGAATTTATACCATTCATTGTTCTAGATTTTAAGTAGAAATACAACATTCCTAAAACACCCGCTCCTAATAAGGCTGCAATTTCATTAATACCTAATAAGCTTACAATTAATACTAAAACACCTATTATTATAAGCTCAGTACTTTTTGCTGCTTTTTTTCCAAGCTTTAAAATGGCTGATGCAATAATCGCTAAAACTGCTGGTTTAATTCCATAGATAAAGGGCTCTACTTGCGGTAATTCCCCGTATTCCACGTATAAATAGGCAAGTATTGCTGTAACGAGTGTTGCAGGAAAAATAAAAGCAATACCAGCCACAAATAAACCCGCTTTACCAGCACGCTCATAACCACAGTGCATGGTCATTTCTGTAGAATTAGGGCCAGGAATGAGATTGGTTGTTCCTATTAAATCCAGAAAATAGTCTCTTGTCATCCATTTTCTTTTTTCAATAATTTCATCCTCCATCATAGCAATATGTGCAGCAGGACCGCCAAATGCAAAACATCCTAACTTAAAAAAAACCTTTGCAACTTCCTTTAATCTTAAATTCATCATAAATGTTTAAACTTTCAACGTCCAAAACTTACACTTCAGCGTATATAAAACTGTAAAACTACTTTAATCCAAAATTAAAACAATGAAGAAAATTTCAATCCTTTTAGTAACTACTATTTTATTAAGCGCATGTGTATCTAAGAAAAAATACGTGGCCTTAGAACAAGAAAATGGAGAAATTAAAAGTCAGCTAACCAAAACAAGAGTAGAAAAAGAAGACTTAGAAAATAAGTTTGCACAGATACAAGCAAGAGTAGATGACTACAATTCTAAAATTAACGCCTTAAACGAAGATGTAGAGGGTCTTAAAATAGATAATGATATAAAGTTAGATGTTAATGCAGATGGTACTGTAATTTCTAATGAAAGTAAGCGTAAAATGTTAGCTACTTTAGAAAATGTAGATCCGGCAAAATTAGCTGAAGCAAAGACTTTAAAAGATTCTATGAACTTAGCAGTACAGTACAATCTAGCTAAATCTATGGACACTAACAACTTAAACGAGGACGAAGACATTGCGGTAAACATCAATGAAACTGTAGTCATGATTTCCATTTCTGATAAAATGTTATTTAATTCAGGTAGCTATAGAATTAGCAGCAAGGCCAACACTATTTTACAAAAATTGGCAGATGTAATTAACTCTGAAGAAAGCATTGACGTTATGGTAGAGGGACATACAGACTCACGTACCATTAGCACAGAAAAAATAGCAGACAACTGGGACTTAAGTGTTTTAAGAGCAACATCTGTTGTAAGACAATTACAGAACAAGTACAATGTAAATCCTGAGCAGTTAATAGCTTCTGGGCGTAGTAGCTACCAACCATTGGTTGATAATGACACAAGAGAAAATCGTTCTAAAAACAGAAGAACACGCATTATTTTAATGCCAAATATTGATAAGTTTTTTGCTTTAATGGAAGCAAAATAAAGCATAAGTTTTTTTAAACTTATTAAAAGCACCCTCCCGTAAAGTTCGGCATTGGGTGCTTTTTTTATGTCATAAATTGTAATTTGCAGCGTAATACAACAACTATGAGATACTTTTTAACAGCTTTAGTCATGGGATTAACTTTAACCTGCTTTGGGCAGAACCTAACTGCAGCACAGTTACTGGATAATGCAATAAACTATCATGATCCCAATAATTTATGGTCTGCCTTTAATGATGAATTTACCGTAGTTATGACCACACCAAATTCACCAAAGCGAACTAGTATTGTTAATATAGACTTAAACAGCGGCTATTTTAGTGTTGCCGCTACGAGAGACTCAACCACAACAACCTATACAATAGACAAGGAAAAATGCTCAATGTATTATAATGGCAAGTTGTTAGACAGCATAAAAGCGAAAGAAAAAAACATGTCTTGTGACAGAGCTACACTTTATAAAAACTACTATACCTATCTCTATGGGCTGCCTATGAAACTAAAAGATCCAGGGACTAATCTCGATGAAAAAGTGGTTAACAAAACATTTATGGGTAAAGACTATTTGACATTAAGGGTTACTTACGATGAAGGAGTTGGTAGTGATGTTTGGTATTTTTACTTTAATCCAAACACTTATGCTATGGATGTCTATCAGTTTTTTAAAACCGATGAAAATGGCAAGGAAAAACCAGATACTGGCGAATATATTCTCTTGTCGGGTGAAACCCAAATTAATGGCATTAAAGTACCTAAAGTAAGGGCCTGGTATTATAACAAAGATGATAAGTATTTAGGCACCGATACATTAATAGAATAGAAAAAGCATCTCAAAATTTGAGATGCTTCTTTAGATTATAAAACTGGTAATAGAAGTGGTGTCAGATTAAGAACCACACATTAAACAGTCGTCACCTTCTGCCTCTTTAGCCTGTGCAATTAAAGCCTTCATTTCTTCTGGGCTCATCGGCTCAGCTTCTGGTGCAGTTTCTTGTACAAACTTTGCTGCTGTTTTGGCTGCTTTTTGTTTTAGCTTATCTACAACTGGTTCTTGTTGTACCTCTACAACCTCTGCAACTGGTTCTTTCTTAACCTCTTTTGTAACTGTGAATTTTTTAGCGTCTACAGCAGATTTTGTACGTAAATAGTACATCCCGGTTTTTAAACCACTTTTCCAGGCATAAAAGTGCATTGACGTTAATTTCGCCATAGTAGCGCCCTCTAGGAAAAGATTTAACGACTGAGATTGATCAATAAAATAACCTCTTTGACGAGACATATCTATAATATCTTTCATACTCATCTCCCAAACCGTCTTGTACAATTCTTTAATATCATCAGGAATGTTGTCTACACCTTGTATAGAACCATTGGCTCTCATGATTTCATTCTTTAAACTATCATCCCATAATCCAAGATCTACCAGGTCTTCTAATAAATGTTTGTTTACTACAATAAATTCGCCCGACAATACTCTACGCGTATAAATATTTGAGGTGTATGGCTCAAAGCATTCATTATTTCCTAATATCTGAGAGGTCGATGCTGTTGGCATTGGCGCAACTAACAGGGAGTTACGCACACCGTGTTTTTTAACTTGTTTACGCAGTTTTTCCCAGTCCCAACGACCACTTAAAGTATCTTCCTGTACATTCCATAAATTATGTTGAAATTTCCCTTTGCTCATTGGTGAGCCTTCATAAGTTTCGTAAGGTCCATCTGCTTTTGCCTCTTCCATGGAAGCCGTCACAGCCGCAAAGTATAAAGTTTCAAAAATATCCTGATTTAGCGCTTTTGCCTCATCACTTGTAAATGGTAATCGTAGTTTAATAAAAGTATCTGCTAAACCCTGTACACCAAGGCCTACTGGTCTATGTCTAAAATTAGAATTTTCTGCTTCTTTAACCGGGTAATAATTACGATCTATTACTCTGTTTAAATTTTTTGTAACACGCTTTGTAATTCTAAATAACTCTTTGTGATCAAACTCACCATTTTTAATAAACATTGGTAACGCGATCGACGCCAGATTACATACAGCAACCTCGTCTGGCGAGGTATACTCCATAATTTCTGTACACAGATTAGAGGACTTAATAGTCCCTAAATTCTTCTGATTAGACTTACGGTTTGCGGCATCCTTATACAACATATAAGGTGTACCGGTTTCAATTTGAGATTCCAGTATTTTTTCCCAAAGCTCACGTGCTTTAATAGCTTTTCGCCCTTTTCCTTCGGCTTCATATTTAGTATAAAGCGCTTCAAATTCTTCACTGTGTACATCCGAGAGACCAGGACATTCATTAGGACACATCAATGTCCACTCCGCATTTTCCTGAACGCGTTTCATAAATAAATCTGGCATCCACATAGCATAGAATAAATCTCTTGCTCTTAATTCCTCTGCACCATGATTTTTCTTAAGATCTAAGAAACTCATTATATCGGCGTGCCAAGGTTCAATGTACATCGCAAAGCTCCCTTTACGCTTTCCACCACCCTGATCTACATATCTTGCTGTATCGTTAAACACCTTTAACA
Organism: Winogradskyella sp.; assembly: GCA_013002225.1. Taxonomy (GTDB): domain Bacteria; phylum Bacteroidota; class Bacteroidia; order Flavobacteriales; family Flavobacteriaceae; genus Winogradskyella. The sequence continues at coordinate 18,826 of JABDKL010000214.1, read as the reverse complement.
TAGGCACAATACCGTTAGAGGTACCGTTTGTACCGGCAATATAACTCCCAGTTGCTCTAATATTATGAATAGAAAGTCCTATTCCACCAGCTGATTGTGAAATTTTGGCGGTTTGTTTTAAGGTATCGTAAATACCATCAATACTATCATCTTTCATTGTGAGTAGAAAACATGAAGACATTTGTGGTTTAGGTGTACCCGAATTAAATAAGGTTGGCGTTGCGTGTGTAAAATATTTTTTAGACATTAACTCATAGGTCTCAATAGCTGCATCTAAATCATTTAAATGTATACCTATTGAAACTCGCATAAGCATGTGTTGCGGACGCTCTGCAATTTTTCCGTTAAGTTTTAAAAGGTATGAGCGTTCTAGGGTTTTAAATCCAAAATAATCATATCCAAAGTCACGGTTATAAATAATTGTAGAGTCTAATCTATCCTTATTCTCCATGATTACATTATACACTTCATCTGATAATAAAGGGGCTTTCTTACCTGTTCTAGGATTGACATAAGAATATAAATCCTCCATAACCTCGCTAAAGGTTTTCTTGGTGTTTTTGTGTAAGTTAGAAACAGAAATACGTGCTGCAAGGCGAGCATAATCTGGGTGTGCAGTAGTCATTGTTGCGGCAATCTCAGCGGCTAGGTTATCGAGTTCACTTGTTGTTACGCCGTCATACAATCCTTCAATGACGCGCATAGCCACCTTTAAAGGATCTACAAGCTCATTTAAGCCATAACATAGTTTACGAACTCTCGCCGTAATTTTGTCGAACATTATCTGCTCTTTTCTTCCGTCTCTTTTAATTACAAACATACTTTACACATTTAAATAGTTAGTCTTTTCTGAAATCGCCATTTCAGAAAAGGGTTTAGTTAGTTATTACCCTTACGCTATGACCTGTTTTACAACCATTTAGCACAATGGGATTTATGATAATATTAAAATTGGGTAATAACAGGCTTAGTTAGGGCTGAAATTTTCCAATAAAAAGATTCTTACGAGTTAATTTCGATTAAAAATCGAAATCCATATTGTATTTATCCTCATCAACTTCTTTGTTTAGCACGCCCGCTTTTTGGTAATCACCAACTCGTTTTTCAAAAAAGTTGGTTTTTCCTTGAAGCGATATCATATCCATAAAATCGAAAGGATTAGCAGTATTATATACTTTTTCGCAACCTAAATCATCTAACAGACCGTCAGTTACAAACTCTAAATACTGTGACATCAAATTAGCATTCATCCCAATTAAACTCACTGGCAATGATTCGGTAATAAATTCGCGTTCAATATTTAAAGCATCTACAATAATTTCTTTTATACGTTCTTTTGGCACTTTATTTACCAAATGATTTTCATGCAGGTGGACAGCAAAATCGCAATGCATACCCTCATCTCTGGAGATTAACTCATTAGAAAAAGTTAAACCAGGCATTAGCCCACGTTTTTTTAGCCAGAATATAGAGCAAAATGATCCAGAAAAGAAAATACCCTCTACCGCAGCAAATGCAATTAAGCGCTCTGCAAAACTCGGTGACTCAATCCACTTCAAGGCCCATTCTGCTTTTTTCTTTATAGCAGGAAATGTTTCGATGGCATTAAAAAGATTAGCCTTTTCTTTTTCGTCCTTAACATAAGTGTCAATTAACAACGAATAGGTTTCACTGTGAATATTTTCCATCATGATCTGAAAGCCGTAGAAAAATTTAGCTTCACTATACTGAACTTCATTCACGAAGTTTTCTGCTAAATTTTCGTTTACAATACCATCACTTGCAGCAAAAAATGCCAATACGTGCTTAATAAAGTAGCGCTCATCATCACTTAGCTTCGATGTCCAATCTGTAATATCCTGATGCAGATCAATTTCTTCAGCAGTCCACATACTAGCCTCAGATTTCTTATACCACTCCCACAAATCGTGATGTTGAATTGGAAAAATGACAAATCTATCCTTGTTTTCTGCTAAAATTGGTTCTACTGCTTGAGACATAATCTATGTTCTATTTAATGAAAATTATACAATCGAAATTTGAGGTGATTTGGGACTAACAAAGATTCAAAAATGTATAAGAAAATGAAAGACAATGTTATAAACATTGTCAACAAGTTTTTAACAAACTCTTGTAACACCAATGAAATGGGGATTTTATGAATATTCTATGTAAAATCCTGATTATGTGCTTTTTACACATAAAGCCTAGGAAGATTTTTTGTAAGTTTTATCTTATTAAAGAAGTGCAAACACAGTGTGTTTATAGGGTGTTTTGATTGGAATAAAATGATATCAAAAATTAATTCTCAAAAAAAGGAAAAAACAATAAAATATTATGATTATAGTTTTTTAAACACCTATAAAAGTGAAGAAAATAGGTTTAAATGTTTTTTGGTTTTTAGTAAAAAACTACGAGTATGATTTTTGAAAGAATTAAATAGCTAATTACCTCACAATCTAATTAACCAGCTATTTATTAAACCGTTCTTGAGCCACTTTTTCTAATTCTAAATACCAATTTTCGCCAAATTTTCTAATTAGAGCCTCCTTAACAAACTTATAAACGGGCACTTGTAATTCTTTGCCCAAGGAGCATGCGTCATCACAGATCTCCCACCTGTCGTAATTTACCCCCGAAAACTCCGAATAATCTTTAACTCTAATGGGATACAAATGACAAGACACTGGTTTTTTCCAATGTATTTCTCCCTGATTATAAGCTTCTTCAATGGCGCACAATGCCGTATTCTTTTCATCAAAAATGACATAAGCACACTCTGCTCCATTAATTAGCGGTGTTTCCAATTCGCCAAACACTGTTTTAACTGAAGTGCCCTGACTTTCAATAACCTCAACCCCTTCCTTCCTTAAAAATGGCTTTACTTTTGGATAAATCTCTTCCAAAATTTGAACCTCTTCAGCATCCAGGGGTGCTCCAGCATCACCATCTATACAACAAGCTCCTTTACATGCAGACAGATTACAGACAAAATCCTTATCAATTATATCTTCTGAAACTATGGTTTTTCCTAATTGAAACATGCGGCAAAAATAGCTAAACTTAACGGCAATTTAATATTGAATATCTTTATTAATATCGCACCTTTGCAAAAAATTTGAAAAACGCATAATATGCAACTAGATTTTAAACAAATATTCACAGCATTTATGGTACTATTTGCTGTGATCGACATTATAGGTAACATCCCTATTATAATTGACTTACGCAAAAAAGTTGGACATATTCAAAGTGAAAAAGCATCGCTTATCGCAGGTGTAATAATGATCGTCTTTTTGTTTGTGGGTAAGAGCTTATTAAACCTTATTGGAGTAGACGTAAATTCATTTGCAGTGGCAGGTGCATTCGTTATCTTTTTTATAGCCCTAGAGATGGTGTTAGGCATAACACTTTACAAAGATGATGAGCATGATGCCATAACTGCATCAGTGTTTCCACTTGCATTTCCATTGATTGCTGGTCCGGGAAGTTTAACAACACTGTTGTCTCTACGTGCAGAATTTGCAATTGAAAACATTATTGTTGCTGTAATAAGTAATGTTATTGTAATATACATTGTACTTAAAACATCAGCAAAAATCGAACGGATTATTGGTGCTAATGGTATTAAAATAGTAAGAAAAGTTTTTGGTGTAATTTTGTTGGCAATTGCTGTTAAACTTTTTGCACATAATATTAAAGAATTACTGGCATAAAAACTGAAGGTATGAAACTATTTACATGGATTTTAACAATTATTGCTATAGCTCTAATTATATTTAATGCTACCAAATTAAATTTTGACGACCTATTAAAGGGCGAAAGCTATACTGCGGTACTTACTATTATAGCGTCATCCTGTGCCATAATATTACTACAAATCTTGAGAATATCTAAAAAGATAGAACACCTGCAAAACAAGCGAAAATGAAATTTGATGCTTTTATAATTGGCGGAGGAGCAGCAGGTTTATCTTGTGCTCTTGTCTTAGGTTCTGCCAAAGATAAAATTTATGCAAAGGATAAGCACATAGGAATAGTAACACATCAAAAGACATCACACCTTCAAAATGCTTTATTTAATAATGTCCTTGGACTCGAGCCAGGTACATTGGGCAAGGATATACTTGACAGTGGCAAACAACAGTTAAATGACTTATATCCACATGTTTTGCAAATTGATGGCGAAAAAGTGATGTCTATTAAAAAACGATATGGATCTTTTGTTATAGCCACTAATAAAAACACCTATGAATCTAAGTTAGTTGTTGTTGCTGTTGGCTACACCGACCTAATGACCATAGATGGACTACAGGGCTACCTAGAGCCACATCCCAGAGCGGTTAGAAAAAAAAACCGGATTTGGCTTAATAACACAAATCACCTCGTAGACACCAATCTTTATGTTGCGGGTACTTTAGCAGGCTGGAGAAGTCAATTCGCAATTGCAAGTGGTAGTGGAGCCCATGTTGCCACTGACATATTAACCCTGTGGAATGACGGAAAGCACACCAAAGTCCACGATAAAGCTATTGTTTAAAATTAGGGTATTCCGTACTTAAAAGAATAATTTCCTGAAGCATAATATCCTCTTTATTAAGAATCTCTTCAAAAGCATTATCATCAAATAATTGGCGTGCAAGTGTTGCTTTAATGAGTCTTTTAACAACATCACTGTAGGCTACAAACGTAATGTTAGTTCTTTCTTTTTCATTAATGTAATCTTGAAATCTAACCACGACATCGTCGCTTACTTCAAAGTTATTAATAAAATCAAATTTTGATACGTTTTCATAGATACTTCGATCCTTATCTAATTCTTCAAAAACAAAATACCCAAAATAACCGCGTCTTCTTAAATAGTTAATGGTTTCGTTATCGAATGATTTATCTACAGGCACAAATACGTCTGGAATAATACCTCCACCTCCATAAACCACTTTGCCCTTCGGTGTCGTAAACTTTAACGAATCGTCTACCTCAATACTATTTTCATCTGCCAGTTCGCCTGTCCTTAATCGTTTAAAATAGTCGTTATGATAGCTTCTACTGTCACCATTTGTATAAGGCTTTTGAATGGAACGACCTGTGGGTGTATAGTATCTAGAAACAGTAAGGCGTACTGCACTACCATCACCAAGTGCCATTTCCCGTTGCACAAGTCCCTTGCCATAAGACCGTCTTCCTACAATTACACCTTTGTCATTATCTTGTAATGCTCCAGCAATAACCTCACTTGCTGAGGCTGAGTTTTCGTTAATTAAAATATAAATTTCTCCCTCCTCAAAATCTCCTCTTCGGGTCGCATAGGTACGTTCCTCATTTCCTTTTTTATCTCTGGTAAATACTATGAGTTTATCATCTTCTAAAAACTCATCAGCAATTTGCTCGGCAATACCTAGAAACCCACCAGGATTATCACGCAAATCGAGGGCTAATTTTTTAGCTCCCAAATCCTGCAATTCCTCTAATGCCTCTTTAAATTCTTTGTATGAAGATTCTGCAAATCGATTAATCTTAATATAGCCTAATTCATCTGTAAGCATATATGCCGCATCCACACTTTTAATAGGGATATCTTCACGCTTTATAGTAAAATTCAAAAGTTCATCTTCGCCCTTTCGATAAACGGTTAAATTAACTCTAGAATTTTTACTGCCCTTAAGGCGCTCAATTATTAAGTCATTTGTAATACCATCGCCAAAAAGCGTATCGCCGTCTGCCAATAATATTCTATCACCACTCATGATCCCAGCGCGTTCACTTGGTCCGTTTTCAGTTGGTTTTACTACAGCTATGGAGTCTTTATAAGGATAAAAATTTATTCCAACACCTACAAAGTCACCTTTCATGTTTTCCGTAATACGCTCTAAATCTTCCTTTGGTATATAGGTTGAGTGTGGGTCTAAATTATCTAAAATTCCATTTACGGTTACATCTACAATACTGTCTGTGTTAATCTCATCTACGTACTCGTAATCTATATAATCAATAAGTCGATTGAGCTTATCTTTCTTGCTATTAGTAGTAAATAAGTTATCTGAGGTATCAGTAAAATTTAACTTGCCGCCAATAAATACACCTGCCGCAATTGCAATTCCAATTATTAGAGGTATGTATTTATTTTTATTAGCCATTATGCATTTAAATCTTTAATGTATTGTAATTCTATTCCTGCTTTTTTTAAGAACTGCAGTCCAGAATCGTCTTTATAACCTTCAGAATAAACAACCCTTATTATTCCTGCCTGATGTATAAGTTTACTACACTCTTTACATGGTGATAAGGTTATATATAGCGTTGCACCTTTACAGGACTGAGTTGACGCTGCTACTTTTAAAATTGCATTTGCTTCTGCATGTAATACATACCATTTGGTATAGCCTGCTTCATCTTCGCAATAATTTTCAAATCCCGTGGGTGTACCATTGTATCCATCAGAAATAATCATTCTATCCTTAACAATAAGTGCTCCAACCTGTTTTCTTTTACAATGGGACAATTTCCCCCACTCTTTAGCTATACGCAAGTAGGCTTTGTCGTAACGTAACTGTTTTTCTTTAGACATGAAATTTGCTTATTGCACAAACGTACAATCTTATTAACGAAGATAAAAGGATAGTATTTTATATTCAATTTTTGGCTAGTTAAAGTTTTTCCAAACTTTAGCGTTTACTTTAACAAATCGTTGTGAATAATCATTGGTATTACCAATCCAATTACAACGGCTGAAAGCACCATAACCCAATCCCTTCTCGAAAATCTAAATATAGTTTGGCATAAAAATCCAAGAAACAAAACTACAAAAACAACGATTAACTGTGCTATTTCTATACCTAGCGCAAACTCAAGTAGAAAAGCCAGAGAGCCATCATCTATCATCTTAGCCTCTCTCGCAAATCCCAAACCATGGATAAGTCCAAAAAATAAAGTAGTGATAAATAACAGTCCAATATTGTTGCCTTTGTCCTTTTTTCCTGCCGTGAATACATTATATACTGCAGCGATTAAAATGGTTACAGGAATTAAAAACTCAATAAGGTTGCTGTTCACTTTAACAACATCATATACTCCTAAAAATAAAGAAATAGAATGACCAATAGTAAAAAGCGATACGAGAATTAAAATTCGTTTCCAGCTGTTAAACACGTATGGAACCGCTAAAACAATTAAAAAGAGGATATGGTCGTAGCCATTTACATCTAAAATATGGTTGATGCCAATTTGAACATTAAACCAAAAGTTATCTAACATACTATAAGTATTTGGGATGTTCAAAGTTACAATAAAAACTAAATAACTTAGCTATAGCTACGTAGTTTCTCTATGATCAATAGTAGAATCTATTACGATTCGTTGTGGAGGGATACTACCATCATCCAACCTATTTACCAATAATTGTGCTGCGCTTTTACCGATTTCTATTCCGTGCTGGTTAATTGTTGTTAATCTGGGTGAGACATGCTCTGCTATTTTTGTGGAAGCAAATCCCAAAAGCACAATGTCCTCAGGAATCTTTAAGTCTTTTTGCTTTGCAACTTTTAAAGCCAATAATGCTGCATCTTCATCTGCAGCTATAATGGCATCAATCTTCTGATTATTAAGTAGGTCTGTCATCTTTTCTTCGAATTCATTTAAATCCTTCTCCACCAAAAACGCGTCTTGATGATTTTTTATAGCATTTAAATAGCCTTCCTTACGAGACTTAATTACATTAATATTATATATGCATGAGGCAAATACAATGTTCTGTTTTCCTTTAGAGATTAAATTTTTAGCTACATTGTAAACAATAGCCTTATCATCAACAATAACTTTATCATACTCCAAACTCTTAATTACTCTATCAAAAAATACAATAGGCTTGTTTTTTACCGTAGCACTTACGTAATGCTTAAAGTCCTGGGCTATTTGCGTTTCCTCTCCCACAGCAATTAAGAAGCCATCTACAATGCCATTAGAAAGCGTATTTACAATTTTAGCTTCCTTATGTAAAGACTCGTCTGTGATGGAGATGATAATGTTGTAGCCAGCACTATTTAACACCTCTTCTATTCCCATAATGACCTTTGCAAAAAAATTATTTTGAATACTCGGGACAATTACACCTACGGTTTTTGTTTTACCGGTTTTTAAATTTAAAGCAATGTTGTTGGGTTGGTAATTATAGAGCTTAGCTAAATCATTGATCTTTTGCTTGGTTCTTTCACCAATTTCCGAACTATCATTTAAAGCTTTAGAGACAGTAGATATGGATACACCAGCAATCTTAGCTAATTCTTTTAAAGTCATTGGAAAACTTTTATTAAATGGAAATAAATTTAATTAGACAAGGTAATAAATTTAATAGCCAATAAAAAAGGATTATTGCAAGCAATAATCCTTTAGTACTCAAGGTGGGAATCGAACCCACACTTCCGAAGAAACTGGATTTTGAATCCAGCGCGTCTACCAATTCCGCCACTTGAGCAAATTTAGGATAGCAAAAATAGAAATTATTTTCCGTCAACCAACTAAAAATACTAGGTTTTATCCTTTTAGAAAGTAAAATATTTTCTAAATTTGACCTTTGCTATAATCCTTTTAACAATCCACTAATTCTCTGATAACAAATGTCATACAAAACCACCGAAGCCAAAATTTTTACGTGCACCCAAAGTCAAGACTTAGCAGAACAAATTGCTTCGGCTTATGGAGTTAAATTAGGCAATGTTATCACATCTACTTATAGTGATGGTGAGTTTCAACCCTCTTACGAAGAATCCATCAGAGGCACGCGTATTTTTATAATTGGATCTACGCATCCAGGACCACAGAATCTAATGGAAATGCTACTCATGATTGATGCTGCAAAACGCGCATCGGCCAGACATATTACCGCTGTAATGCCTTATTTTGGCTGGGCAAGACAAGACAGAAAGGACAAACCGAGAGTTCCTATAGCAGCTAAGTTAGTCGCTAAAATGCTAGAAGCCGCTGGTGCCACCAGAATTATTACTATGGATTTGCATGCCGACCAAATACAAGGATTTTTTGAAAAACCTGTAGATCATTTATTTGCCTCCACTGTTTTCTTACCGTATCTAAAAAGCTTAAAATTAGATGACCTAACTATAGCATCACCAGATATGGGAGGCTCAAAACGTGCCTATGCCTATTCTAAAGCCTTAGGTAGCGATGTTGTCATCTGTTATAAGCAGCGTGCCAAAGCTAATGTCATTTCTCATATGGAATTGATCGGTGATGTCACTGGTAAAAATGTGGTTTTAGTAGATGATATGGTCGATACTGCAGGAACTTTAACTAAAGCAGCTGATTTAATGATGGAACGCGGTGCAAAAAGTGTAAGAGCCATTTGTACACATCCAATATTATCCGGTAATGCCTATGAAAAGCTCGAAAAATCTAAACTTCAAGAATTAATCGTCACTGATTCTATACCACTTAAACAAGAAAGTAAAAAACTTAGAGTTTTAAGTTGCGCAGACCTTTTTGCAGAAGTCATGTACAATGTGCATCATAATAAGTCTATTAGCAATAAGTTTATCATGTAAAAACTATTGCTTTTACAAAATATAAGCATTTTATCACCACCTGATACTAATGTAGGATTATAGAATAGTTGTTTGCTATAAATAATTATCTGAAACACTAGCTATTCCATATTAATTTTATAAATTTGCAGCCCTCAAAATGAGGTAATTAATATTAAAATAATTTTTCAAGAAAAATGAAATCAATTACAATCGACGGATCTCAAAGAGAAAGCGTAGGCAAAAAGTCAACTAAAGCCTTACGTAATGCTGGTCAGGTTCCTTGCGTATTATACGGAGGAGAAGCTAAGCCAGTGCATTTTACTGCTCCAGAGCTAGCGTTTTCAAAACTTGTATACACACCAAATGCGCATACAGTTGTGATTAACCTAGATAATGGTGAAAGCTTTAATGCAGTAATGCAAGACATTCAATTTCACCCTGTGACAGACAGAATTTTACATGTAGATTTTTATGAAATCTATGAAGACAAGGAAATTTCAATGGAAATTCCTGTAAAAACTGTTGGTACTTCTAAAGGTGTATTAAACGGTGGTAATTTAAGAATGCCTTACCGTAAACTTAGAGTAAAGGCTATCCCGTCAAAATTACCAGATTTTATAGAAATTGATATTACGCCATTAAAAATTGGAAGTAAGTTCTATATCACGGAATTACAGAACGACGATTATAAACTTTTACACCCAGACAACACTGTTGTTTGCCAAGTAAGACGTAGTAGATTAGCCATTGTTGATGAACCTGAAGATGACGAAGAAGAAGGAGCAGAAGGAGAAGGAACAGATGCACAAGATGTACCAGCAACTGAAACTGATGACGTTGCAGCAGTAAAAGAGTAAAGATTCTCTTTATCAAATATTAAAAAAGCATTCTATTACAGAATGCTTTTTTATTTTTATGCAAAATACTGCAATGTTTCAATTTGTAAAAAAGCTGTTTGGTTTTACAATTAAAACCCTACAGCATGAAGAAGATCAGATGAAAAAATTTTTAATTGCTGGCCTAGGGAATGTTGGCGAAAAGTATCAAAATACAAGACACAATATTGGGTTTAAAATATTAGATTTCTTAGCGGAAAAAGAAAGCCTAACTTTTGAAACTTTAAAATTAGGAGATATAACCACCTTAAAAGTTAAGGGTAGAACCTTAGTTCTTCTTAAACCAAATACCTATATGAACCTAAGCGGTAAAGCTGTAAAGTATTGGTTAGATAAAGAAAAGATCCCTTTGGAAAATTTATTAGTGATAACCGATGACCTTAACCTGCCGTTTGGCACCCTTCGATTAAAAACAAAGGGTAGCGATGGAGGCCATAATGGACTTAAAGATTTACAGGATAAATTGCAAACTACCAAATACAATCGCTTCAGATTTGGTATTAGTGATAGCTTTAACAAAGGCAGGCAAGTAGATTATGTACTTGGTGAATGGAGTGAGGAAGAGAACTCTAAAATCAAAGAGCGCCTTGAGGTATCGGCGGATCTTGTTACGTCATTTGCCTTAGCAGGTGTAAATAACACAATGAATAAATTTAATGGCAAATAAAACGTAATTTTGCTGATCAAAAGACCACAACTTTATAACACTCTGAAAATTGATTGAAAAATCAGCAAAAGTAGTAACTATTGGTACCTTTGATGGTATTCATATTGGGCATCAAAAAATATTGAAAAGAGTTCTGAGCCTTGCTAAAAAGCACAACTACGAGCCCGCTGTTCTTACCCTATTTCCTCATCCAAGAATGGTGCTTAAAAAAGGGGATGACATAAAGTTACTTAACACCATTGACGAACGTATAGCTTTGTTACATGACTTTGGGATATCCAACGTAATTGTAAAAGAGTTCACAGCAGATTTTGCGAATCTTTCTCCTGAAAATTATGTAAAGGACATTTTAGCAAACGAATTAAACTCAAAAATAATTGTTATTGGTTACGATCACCATTTTGGAAAAAACAGAAGTGCTAATATTAGTGACTTAAAGGCATTTTCTAAAACATATGCCTTCGATATAGAAGAAATATCTGCTCAAGATATTAAAGATGTAACCGTAAGTTCTACCAAAATTAGAAATGCATTAAGCAATGGTGAAGTCCGTATGGCGAATTCTTATTTAGGCTATAATTACTTTATAACAGGCCAAGTGATTAAAGGTAAAGGACTGGGTAAAACTTTGGAATTCCCGACAGCAAATATTCATATAGACGAAACTTACAAATTAATACCTAATGATGGGGTCTATGTCGTTAAATCAAAGATTAAAGCCACTACTTGTTATGGTATGATGAATATAGGTACAAACCCAACGGTCGATGGAAAAAAACGCTCGATCGAAGTGCATTTTTTTGACTTTCATCAAGACATTTATGGTGATGAATTAAAAATAGATTTTTTAAAACGCTTGAGAAGCGAGCAAAAATTTGAAAGTCTGGATGCTTTAAAATCGCAGCTCAAGCGCGACAAGACTAATGCATTAAACTATTTAAATGCATAAATTTCTATTCAAGCATATAGACAATTCTGGGCTTATAGTATTCAGGATCGTTTTTGGTTTATTATGTTTTTTAGAAGCTGGAGGTGCAATAGCAACTGGCTGGGTCAGAAGAACTTTAATCGAGCCGAAATTTACCTTTTCTTTTATTGGTTTTGAATGGCTGCAACCTCTACCTGGTGATTGGATGTATGTTTATTACCTGCTCATGGCCCTATTCGGACTGCTGATTATGCTAGGTTATAAATATAGGTTTAGCATGCTTATGTTTGCTCTTATGTGGACCGCCACCTATTTTATGCAAAAGTCTAGCTACAACAATCATTATTACCTCCTTGCCATATTAAGCTTTTTCATGGTGTTTTTACCTGCACATCGATACGCATCATTAGATGTAAAAGTCAAGCCTTCCTTAAAGCAATTATCTATGCCCAATTGGTGTAAATGGGTATTTGTTGTACAGTTATTTATTTTATACACCTATGCTTCAATCGCAAAAATGTATCCAGACTGGTTAAATACATCTGTACCAGAATTGCTGATGAAGAGTAAAGCCGATTACCCGATAATCGGACCTGTTTTACAAGAGCAATGGGTACATTACGGGATTGCGTATGGCGGCATCCTATTTGATGGTTTAATTATCCCACTTCTACTTTTTAAAAAAACACGGAAATATGCGTTTTTTGCTTCAATTTTCTTTCATTTATTTAATTCTATCGTATTTCAAATCGGCATTTTCCCCTACTTATCTTTAGCATTTAGTTTATTCTTTTTTGAACCCAAAACTATAAGAAATCTGTTTTTAAAGCGAAAGCCTTATTATAATTCTAACCTGGTCATTGTGCCTAAATTCAGTAATGCAATTGTTACGCTTTTTGTAATTTATTTTATTATTCAGATTGCATTGCCTTTAAGGCAATATGCATTTAGAGATAATGTGTTATGGACAGAAGAAGGTCATCGGCTCTCATGGAGAATGATGCTTCGAGCCAGAAGCGGTCGTACATCTTATTTGGTAATAGATAAAGCCACAAATAATCCTATACGTATAAATTTAGATGATTATTTAACAAAAAAACAACAACGTGGTGCCAGTACGAAACCAGATATAATTTGGCAATTTGCACAACATTTAAAGCGCGATTTTGCAAAAAAAGGTAAATCAATCGAAGTATACGTTACATCCTATGTGAGCATTAATGGTAAACGGTCAAAACAACTAATTAACCCTAAAGTGAATTTAGCCAATGAAAATTGGTATCATTTTAAGCATCATGATTGGATATTGCCTTCAAAATAGTTTTAATCTGGTTATTTTCTTTTTACTTTTGTCGCTTGTTTTTGCCTCGTGTTAATGGGGTAAAATAAAACCATAATTATGTTACAAGTTGCTTTTTTAAGAGACCATAAACAAGATGTCATTTCACGTTTGGCAAAGCGCAATATAGATGCCGCAGATGATATTAATAAGGCTATTGATTTAGACGAAGATCGAAGAACGATACAAACAAAATTAGACAACACTAAGGCAGAGTCTAACACTTTATCTAAGGAAATCGGTAGCTTATTTAAAGCTGGCCAAGTGCAAAAGGCAAATGTTTTAAAAGCAAAAACAACAGAGCTAAAGGAAACTACCAAAAGCTTAGAACAAGAGTTAAATTTAAAAGTAGAGGCACTAAACGAACTGCTTTATAAAATACCAAATGTTCCAAACACAATTGTACCTTCTGGGAATACAGATGAAGACAATGAAGAAACATTTAGAGAAGGAGAAATTCCGCAATTATATGATGGTGCTCTACCACATTGGGAATTGGCCAAGAAATACGATATTATTGATTTTGAGCTTGGAAACAAGATTACTGGTGCAGGGTTTCCTGTTTATAAAGGAAAGGGTGCGAGGTTACAACGTGCACTGATCACTTATTTCTTAGATAAAAACACTGAGGCTGGATATACAGAATACCAAGTGCCCCATTTAGTTAATGAGGCATCTGGCTTTGGCACAGGACAGCTTCCGGATAAAGAAGGCCAAATGTATCATGTTACCGCAGATAATCTTTACCTCATTCCAACAGCAGAAGTACCAGCAACCAATATATTTAGAGATACACTTTTAAATGAGAGTGATCTACCAATAAGTATAACTGGTTATACACCGTGTTTTAGGCGTGAAGCTGGTAGTTATGGAGCTCATGTTAGAGGTCTAAATAGATTACACCAATTTGATAAGGTCGAAATTTTACGCGTAGAGCATCCTGATAATTCTTACAAGGCATTAGACGGCATGGTAGAGCATGTAAAAGGAATTTTGAATGAATTAAAATTACCATACCGTATTTTAAAATTATGTGGTGGTGATTTAGGGTTTACCTCTGCTTTAACTTACGATTTTGAGGTGTTTTCTACAGCGCAAGACCGTTGGCTAGAAATTTCTTCCGTTTCAAATTTTGAAACTTTTCAAGCCAATCGCCTAAAACTGCGATTTAAGAATAGTGAAGGTAAAAATGAATTATGTCATACCCTTAACGGTAGTTCGCTTGCCTTACCAAGAGTTTTAGCTGGGATATTGGAAAATTACCAAACCGAAGAAGGAATTAAGGTGCCCGAAGTCTTAATACCATATACCGGATTTGATATGATTTCTTAAGCAGAGCCACTATAACCTTATTCTGAATTGTTAAAAAAATGTGTTTTTCGTCGATTTTTTTAGCGTTTCTTCGTTTTTTTTCAATATTTTTATGATGTTCGTAGTCCCAAACAAAGAACTAACCTAAAGTGAAGAATGTAAAGCGTATAGTGATACTCGTGTCTTTAATTGTTATAGTAAGTAAAGTTTTATTTTAACAAAAAATATAAATTGTATACCAAGTCAGAGTAATTGAATCTTATTTTATAACAAATAATGATTAATAGCACATTTATTTTGCTGGTCTAAAATGCCTAAATTAACGTTTAGGCATTTTTTTATAATAATATTTACAATAACTGCATTTGGTATCTGTTATATTTACAAAAACTAGCGCATGCAAAAAACGTTTTTAATACTACTTTTAGCACTAAACTATTTTGTTGGTTTTTCTCAAAACAGTGAAGTATTAGCAGATAGCTATTACAAGCGTGGTGAATTTAAAAAGGCGCTCGTTATTTATCAAAATTTAGAAAGCCAGAACCCAAATACAAATAAGTATATTAACAAGATTGTCGATACGCATCAACAATTAGAGCAATTTGAGGAAGCGCAAAATATACTTCTAGAGCGATTATCAAAGTATAGGTCTCCATCTTTTTTAATTGAATTAGGGTATAATTATCAACTAAAAGACAGTCTAGATCGTGCTACAGAATTATATGAAGAAGCCATCGCTGTCATAGACCGTAATCCTAGTTTCATTTATGGAATTGCCAGGACTTTTGAGAATCATTCACTTTTAGACCAGGCCATACGAGTATACAACAAAGGTAAATCCTTAACGCCAGACAGAGATTACAGTCTGCAACTAGCACGTATATATGGGGATCAGGGAAATGTAGAACAGATGTTTGCAAGTTATATAGACTACATTGCCTACAGACCAAATTACCTTAACAATATTAAACGCGCCATCAGCGATTTCATTTCAGAAAACAGCATTAATAAAAACAATATTTTTCTAAGGAAATTACTTTTAAAAAATATACAACAACAGCCAGAAGTGTATTGGTATGAAATGTTGAGTTGGTTATATGTTCAGGAACGTGCCTACAATAAATCTTTTATTCAGGAAAAAGCACTATATAAACGCAATCCTGAAAGTTTAGATCGTATTATCGAATTGGCGATTACCGCACTTAATGATAAGGATAGCAATACCGCCCAAGTAATTTTCACATATATACTTGAAATCACACAAGATGTCAGCATTGCTTTAACTGCACATCAGTATTTATTAGAGATAAAAACGGAGAATGCCACTAAAAAAGAATTAGATGAAATAGACATGGCCTATAACGACCTGTTTAAATCGTTCGGTAAATCCGAGTTAACGATTCCGCTACAATTAGCTTACGGTCAGTTCTTAGCATTTTATTTAAACGATACAGAAAAGGCAAGCTCATTTTTAAGAGAGAGTTTAAAATTAAAGATTTCTGAATTTCAGGAAGCAAAGGTCAAACTATTACTAGCAGATATATTAGTGCTGCAAGAAAAATTTAATGAGGCCTTGATTTTTTATTCTCAAATTCAAATGCAACTTAAAAACAGTACCATATCTCAAGAAGCACGTTTTAAGGTAGCAAAAACGAGTTATTATAAGGGTGATTTTGATTGGGCAGAATCACAACTAAAGATTTTAAAATCATCTACTTCGCAACTTATAGCTAATGACGCCTTGGATTTAAAGCTCCTAATCTCGGATAATAAATATGAAGATAGCACACAAACTGCATTGAAGTATTATGCAAAAGCCGATTTGTTGTCGTTTCAAAATAAAACAGATCAGGCCATTAATTTATTGGACAAAATCTTAACAGAGCACAAGGGCGAAACTATTACAGACCAGGCCTTATTTCAACAAGCAAAACTGTTTGAAAAAAAACAACTTTATAACAAAGCAGAATTCAATTACCTTGAAATTATTAAAGATTACAATGAAGACATTTTAGCCGATGATGCACATTATTATTTAGCAGAACTCTATAACACGCATTTAGACAGACCGGAAGAAGCAAAACAGCTTTATGAAAAAATTATCTTCGAGTTTCAAGACAGCATCTATTTTATAGACGCTCGTAAGAAATTTAGAGTACTAAGGGGAGATAATATTAATCAATAACCGTTTACTCTTCATTGTAATTATCCAATTTTTGAGTAGTAAATCCATACTTTTGTTATAAATTAAATTTCAATTACATGGTCATTTATAACGTCACAATAAATGTAGATAAAAGTATTAATTCAGAATGGCTTGCTTGGATCAAAGAACACATTCCACAGGTATTGGCAACAGGCAAGTTTAAAGAAGCTAAACTCACCAAGGTATTAGTTAAAGACGACGAGACAGACACCTATTCTGTTCAATACAGAGCACATAGCAGAGCAACTTTAGACGCCTATTACGCTGAGGATGCAGAGCGGTTAAGAGCAGATGGCTTAAAACGTTTTGCAGATAAAATGTTAGCCTTTAGAACAGAACTAGAGGTAATTGACGAGTATTCTGTTAATTTCGATTAAGTTTGTTTAAACATACAACAGCATTTTAAGCTATAAAACCACAATCTATTGTCAGTAAAAGCCAAAAAACATTTAGGACAACATTTCTTAACAGATGAGTCTATTGCAAAAGCTATTGCAGATAGCTTGTCTCTTGATGGCTATAAGGATGTTTTGGAAATTGGCCCAGGCATGGGAGTTCTAACCAAATTTCTATTAGAAAAAGATACCACTACACATGTTATAGAAATTGATACCGAATCTGTGGCTTATCTCAAAAATAACTATCTAAATCTTGCAGATAGAATTTATGAAAAGGACTTTTTAAAGTACGATCTAAATCTAATTTTTAAAAACAAGCCTTTTGCTGTAATAGGAAATTTCCCTTATAATATTTCGTCTCAAATTTTATTTAAAACCTTAGAATTACGTCATCAAATTCCTGAATTTTCAGGGATGTTTCAAAAAGAAGTGGCACTAAGAATCTGTTCAAAAGAAGGCTCTAAAGTTTACGGTATACTATCTGTGTTAACACAAGCATTTTACGATGCAGCGTACCTGTTTACTGTACCTCCTACGGTTTTTAATCCACCACCCAAAGTAGATTCGGGCGTATTATTATTGAAACGGAAAGAGAATTATACTTTACCGTGTAATGAAAAACTTTTTTTCAAAGTCGTTAAAACCGGGTTTCAGCAACGCAGAAAGACGTTACGTAACAGTTTAAAAACCTTTAATCTGTCGGATAATTTAAAAGCAAATACTATATTTGGACAGCGACCAGAACAATTAAGTGTCTCGCAATTTATTGAGCTGACCTCCTTAATTGAAAATGATACAGATTAACACTGATGGTATCATTTATTGCAGAGTCGATACATTTTAAAATTCTTAGACATTAGGACTAGGCTTAAAAAAACAGATAAACCTTAGGTGGAAGATATTCAAGAAAACATACAATTTCAACTAACAGATGAACTCATTGAGAATGTTGAAATTCTTGTTGATGATCAGAATGACAGAGATCTAAAATTACTTTTAAGCGAATATCATTATGCTGATATTGCAGAAATACTTGATGAATTAGATTTAGACGATGCCGTTTATGTTATAAAACTTTTAGATTCTGAAACCACTTCGGATATCCTTATGGAACTCGATGAGGATATCAGGGAAAAGGTCTTAAAAAATCTATCTACCAAAGAAATCGCTGAAGAGGTTGAGGAACTAGACACGGATGATGCCGCCGATATGATTGCGGAATTACCAGAGGAGCGGCAGGCAGAAGTTATTTCTCAAATTGAAGATGATGAGCATAGAGAAGAAATTCAAGAACTTCTAGCTTACGATGAGGACACCGCTGGTGGACTAATGGCAAAAGAACTTGTAAAGGTTTACGAAACCTGGACTGTTGCAGGTTGCTTACGTCGCATAAGAGGACAGGCTAAAGATGTTACGCGAGTCCATTCCGTATATGTAGTAGACAAAGAAGATAAACTTATTGGAAGGCTTTCTCTAAAAGATTTAATCATTTCAAAAAGTGATACAAAAATAGCAGACATCGCTAAAGAAAATGTAGACTGGGTCA
>JABDKL010000060.1 GCA_013002225.1 Winogradskyella sp. | reverse complement strand
CTTTTATAGCAGTGCACAAATTATGCATTTGGAAGTTAGTGGCGGTAATACGGTTACTCAAGGATCTGCTGTCACAATAAATGCAGGTACTACGGTACAGTTTACGATTACTAATATAGAAACATCCAACTGTCAGAAATTAAAAGTTAAAGATGTCGATATATCAAACATGACAGATTTTGATATAAACCCTAACAATCCTAATAGAAATATTAAGCCAGAATCCTGTAATGGTGGCCATAAATTTTTAGATTTTGAAATTGAAAATATAAGCGGCTCTTGTAGTACTGCCAGTACTTTAGTTACTGTAGAGATAAAAAATCAACCCGACTTTACTTTTACTTTAGAGGTAATTAGCGCGCCTGTTATTTATGTGTTAGGAGGTGATCCATACGAAGATATTTATAATGGTGACACTGCAACATCCGAAGTTAACGGTACCGATTTTGGTGTCGTTGAGGAAGCGGCTACAGAAACAAGGACCTATATCATTGCTAATATTGGTAGTTGCGACTTAGATATTACAGCGATAAGTAGTAATAATTCAGATTTTGCTACATCGTCACCATATGTTATTCCATACCTTGGTTTAGACCCTTTCTATTATATTGTATTTAATGTAAATTTTACTGCGCCAGTTGGTGGCACAGGTGTGCAGAATGCAACAATTACTATAGACAATTCTGACACCCTCTTTACTTTCGCAGTATCTGCAGAAATGTTTAATGAGAACATTCCAGGTCCTGGCGGTATAACCGCAGATTTTAGGTTATGGCTTAAAAGTACCAGAGGAATAAATGAAACAAACTCTAGTGTTTCCTTATGGGAGGATAAAGGTACTAATGGTAAAGATGCACAACAACCAGTTTTGGCAAATCAACCAACTTATTTAGATGATGCAGTCAATAACATCAACTTTAATCCTGTTATCAAATTTGAAAATGATGGAGGTTCCACCGAGCAATTTCTATATAATGATACCAACGGGTTTTATAGTCAGGACATTTTTATAGTGATGATACCTGATAATACGGTAACGTCAGCTAGTAATCAAAATACTATTTTAGCAGGTTTAGATAGTGGTAATGCAGGTGATATTACTGGTGTTGGGTTTGGTAATTATTCTTCAGAATTTACCAACGAGACCTTATCCTATAATCAGGATGTTGCAGGTGGTGGTGCTTATAATGGATATGCCGAGTTAAACACAAGCTATGATAAAGCAGGCATTATAAACATAAGAAACGACAGCGATAATAATCCTACAGGTCAGGAAATTCTTTATAACTCCAACCAATTAACCACATCTAGTGTAGATGATGTTGCTTTTGATAATGTTGGTGATCCTGGCCCACCAGTGGTTTTAGGAACTCGCTACTGGATTGGTAAAAATTATGATATACAAGGAAGTTTAAATGGACGAGTGGCTGAAATATTCACCTTTGCAGAACGTGTAGATGATAACAGTCGTCAAAAAATTGAATCGTATCTAGCCATAAAATATGGTATAACTTTAGGAGCTAACAATGAGGCCGAAAAGGATTATAAAAATTCCTGGGGAACGACCATCTGGAAAATATCGGATGACGGCGGACAATATAATTATAATGTCGCTGGTATAGGACGTGATTCAATTTCAGATTTATATCAAAAACAGTCCAAAACAATTAATACTATAAATGATGTCACCATCGGATTAGGGCAAATTTACGACACCAATAGTGCCAATATTAATGAGTTTATGAATGATGGAGACTTTTTGGTATGGGGAAATAATAACTTATCCTATACAGGGTCTAACACTAATAGTATAGATTTAGGGAATGGAGTAAGTACAACGTTTACAAGAATAGATCGTACCTGGAAAATAGAAGAATCAACAGAGGTGATTAATAGTGACGTCGGTGATGTTTATGTTTCTATACCAGAAACGGCGTTTAGTGCATTTCCCCTAGGACCCAATGAGGAATATGCCTTAATGGTTGCAGATGGCAATAATCTTGCAGACGATAAAATTATAGATGTTATTCCTCTAAAACCAGATGGAGCCGGGAGCCTACAGACCTGGTATAATTTTGATGGTAAATTATTCTTTACGTTTGGTAAAGTACAGAATTTTACAGGAGACTATGCCGTGAATATTGATAATGGCGAATATTTAGTAGGAGAGTCTAACCTTAATCTAAATGACGATGTTTTTACCGTATCTGCATGGATTAAAAGTGCCCCTTCAGCCAATGTACGTACTATTGTTTCTAAAGGCGAAAAGTTGCAAATGCGACTTAATACCTCAAACCAAATTGAAATTATAATTGACAATACGGTAACACCAAAAGCAACATCTACTATGCAAATTTCGGATGATAATTGGCATAATGTCTGTATGGTTTATAACAGTGGTACCATATTTTTATATGTAGATGGTATTTTAGATAAAACCGTATTAGATATTGTAGGACCTTCACCTAATTTTAACAAATTTGCGATTGGTGCTGTCTATTTAGATAAGGACAATATTATTAACTCACTACGAGGTGAGGTTGATGATTTGAGGATTTGGGATGTGGCGCTGTCCACAGAACAGGTGAGATATGTAATGAATCAAGAAATTGAAAGATTAGATATTAGTGGTACAGATTATGTTGGCGGAAGTTCACTGCCAGGAAGCTCAGACAGTAATTTGGTAGCAAGTATCCCTTGGTCGAGCTTAAGAGCCTATTACGATTTTAATTCATTTTATGGTTCTACTGTAGAAGGTAAAAATGATGCCAGAAACTTTTTACGCCTACATTACTTGGATAAAGATAAGAAGTTCATCGAGAATCAAACTGCACCACTACCTTATGTCTCTATTAGTGACGGTGACTGGGACAGTGCAGCTACATGGTCTACTAATTCCAATCAACTACCGCCAAATAGTTTAGGATTGGATGGTGTGACGGAGATTAAATGGAATATTGTAGAGATCAATCATAATATTAATAGTGGTGATAAAAACATTACATTAAAAGGGTTAAAACATAATTCAGGTACTTTTACAATAGCTAACCCAAATGAAACCTTAGATGAGACTAACTCAGGTCACAGTTTAACGATAACTAATTATTTGGAGTTAGATGGAGTTATTGATTTGGTGGGAGAGTCACAGTTAATTCAGACCGATGACAGTGTACTAGATGCAGATAGTGGAGGTTATATAGAGCGGGATCAACAAGGTACTGCAAACAGTTTTAATTATAACTATTGGTCGTCCTCTGTTGGGCCAATTACAGGAAACTCAGCTACCAGAGGTACAGGTGTATCATACACAAATCCAGATTATACTTTAGAAAATGTGCTCAACGATGGTACAGATTCCGGTGCTTATGAAAGCGTTGTGTTTAATTCAGCATCTGATGCTTCAGATAACGGGAACAATAGCCCCATAGTAATAAGTACTAATTGGATGTTCACCTTCTACGGACCAGCAGATGATTATCTTTCTTGGAGTGCAATTGATGAGTTGAGTAATTTAAAAGTTGGTGAAGGCTTTACTATGAAAGGTTCCTCTGGTAATGCAAGTGTAACTAATTTTCAAAACTATGTTTTTAAAGGTTTACCGAATAATGGAGATGTATTAGTACCATTAGAGTTAAATGTAACCGGACAAAACCCTTCGGGCAATGTCACTAGATTGGTAGGCAACCCTTATCCTTCTGCAATAGATGCTGTGGATTTTATATTAGATAATATGAGTATTGCGGATGGTGGAAATAATGCAAATGGAACGATATTTAATGGTGCACTTTATTTTTGGGACCATTTTGGAGAGGAAAATAGCCACGAACAAGGTAATTATATTGGCGGTTATGCAACATTTAATTTATTAGGAGGAGTTGCAGCCATATCCAATAGTCCATTATTGAATAATACTTCAGATAATGGAAATGCAGCGACAGGAACCAAAATTCCGGGACCATATATCCCTGTAAATCAAGGATTTTTCGTTTCAACGGCTTTAGAGGGTTATGATAATGATAATGGACAGCCAATAGCAACGGTAGATGGAGGTAATATTATATTTAAAAATAGTCAACGAATTTTTGAACGAGAAGCCGTTGGTAATTCTCAATTCATGAGAAATGCGAATATTCAAGATCTTAATGAGATTCCAGATTATACAAATCCCCTTATACGATTAGAGTTTACAGGACCTACAGGACTGTCTAGGCAAATAGCCTTGGGATACAATATAAACGCAACTTCTGGTTTAGATATTGGGTATGACGCCATTTTGGTAGATGAGAATCGAGAGGATATGTATTGGAATACTTCTAATCATAAATTGGTAATAGAAGGTGAACCATATTTCAATCAAACAGACGAATTTCCTATTGGGATAAAAGTATCGGATCAAGGCGTTATTAAAATTGGTTTGGATGCTATCGAACATATGGATGAAGACATAACTGTTTTTATAAAAGATAATGAAACAGGTTTAACTACTCAGATTAATGATAATCCTTTAGAATTAATTTTAGAGCCTGGAGTATATGAGTATCGATTTTCAGTGGTATTTATTGGATATAGAATTCTATCCAATGAGGAAGTCAGTTTTGTAGATAAGGACATGGTACTGTTTTATGATGAGACATCGAAACGACTTGTTATTGTTAGTTCAGATTATTCATCTATAATAAGGGCGACAATATTTAATATCGTCGGACAGACCATGCATGAATTAAAACCAGATTCAGAACGCTTTACATATCCGATTAATGCCCAGTCTGGTGTATACTTGATTCAATTTGACACGGAATTTGGAAAATTCACAAAACGATTTGTTATCAATTAAATCTTACATTAAAAATAAGCAAGTAAAATAAAGGAATTAGCTTTAATAAGTTTTAAATAAAATTAAGCGACAAACCCAAATCAAAACATAGTTTACTCATTTTATTTTGTAAATTTGCCTGCGTTTAACAGCGCAACATGAGCAAAAACCCTAAATATATTTTTGTAACTGGTGGAGTATCTTCATCACTAGGAAAAGGTATAATAGCCGCTTCCTTAGCCAAGCTATTACAAGCACAAGGTTACAGAACTACTATTCAAAAATTAGATCCTTATATCAATATAGATCCTGGTACATTAAATCCTTACGAACATGGGGAATGTTATGTCACAGATGATGGTGCAGAAACGGATCTGGATCTAGGTCATTATGAACGGTTTTTAAATGTTAAAACCTCTCAAGCCAATAACGTTACTACCGGCAAAATTTACCAAAGTGTAATTGATAAAGAACGAAGAGGTGAGTTTTTAGGAAGAACTGTACAGGTCATTCCTCATATAACAGACGAAATAAAACATAGAATTCAAATCCTAGGTAATTCTGGGGATTATGATATTGTAATCACAGAAATAGGTGGCACTGTTGGAGATATTGAATCACTTCCATATATAGAAGCTGTACGTCAGTTACAATGGGATCTTGGTGACCATAATGCTTTGGTTATTCACTTAACATTAGTGCCCTTTTTATCGGCCGCAGGAGAATTAAAAACTAAACCAACGCAGCATAGTGTGAAAACACTTATGGAAAGTGGAGTACATGCAGACATTTTAGTTTGTAGAACTGAGCATGAGCTTAACGAAGGTTTGAAAGCGAAATTGGCAAGATTTTGTAATGTTAAGCAAGAGGCCGTAATTCAATCAATTGATGCATCGACTATTTATGATGTTCCTAATCTAATGCTGGACGAAGGTTTGGATAAGGTAGTATTAGATAAGTTAAATTTAAAAAGTGATGTACCTGATCTAGGACGTTGGAACGAATTTTTAGAACGCCATAAAAACCCAAAGAGTGAAGTTACTATTGGGCTTATTGGGAAATATGTAGAGCTCCAAGATTCATACAAGTCAATATTGGAGGCGTTTATTCACGCAGGTGCAGAGAATGAAGTTAAGGTAAACGTAGAGTCTATACATTCAGAATATTTAACACCAGAAAATATCGCATTTAAGCTAAGCCATCTAGATGGTGTATTGGTAGCTCCAGGATTTGGTGAGCGAGGGGTTGAAGGCAAAATTGAAGCTGTGCGTTATGTGCGTGAAAATAATATTCCATTTTTAGGAATATGTCTAGGTATGCAAATGGCAGTCATTGAATATGCCAGAAATGTACTCAAATTAGAAGAAGCCAACTCAATTGAAATGGTTGAAAACACACCACATCCGGTTATTAATTTAATGGAATCCCAAAAAGATGTTGTTAATAAAGGTGGCACTATGCGACTTGGTGCCTGGGATTGCGAAATAATAAAGGATAGTATTGTTTTTGATGTATACGGCGAAACTAACTTTAAAGAGCGTCACCGACATCGTTTCGAATTTAATAATGACTATAAGGAGAAGATAGAGGCTGCAGGTATGAAGGCCACAGGTATTAATCCTGAAACAGGCTTAGTAGAAATCATCGAAATTCCAGCTCATAATTGGTTTGTAGGTGTTCAGTACCATCCTGAGTATAAAAGTACTGTAGCAAATCCACATCCATTATTTGTAGCATTCGTGGCAGCTGCACTTAAATTTAAAAATAAAAAATAACATGCCACTTTGGCGTAAAGTAAATTATGGTCAACTTTTTGGGTTGGCTAATTCAATTAAAAGATAATAGCTGTAACGGCAAATACATATGGAAGAAAAGAAATTCGACATTAATTCTATAATAGGTTTTGTTCTCATTTTCGGAATACTATTATACATAATGTATCAAAATAGTCCTACACCCGAAGAAATTGAAGCTCAAAAATTAGAAGAACAAGAGCAGGTAGAGGCACAAAAAGCGATAACTGAAAAGGACGAGCCTTTAGTAACGACCAGCCAAGACTTTAATAATACCAAAGAATTAGATTCAACACAGCTTGTTGCAGCTCAGAATAAATTAGGTGCTTTTGCTTATGCATTATCTGCAACCAATACATCTGAAACTGTTGTCGAAACGGATGTCTTTAAACTAACCTTTAATACCATGGGCGGTCATTTAGCTGAGGTTAAATTAAAGAAATTTGTAGATTATGATTCTGTACCTATTTATCTGGTTAAAGATGGTAACAGTAATTTTAATATTACGTTTGGTACCTCAGACAATCGCACACTCAACACCCAAGATCTACCGTTTGAGCCAACAGTTACAAAAAGTGGCGATAACACTGTAGTTTCTATGAAACTTAAGGTGTCTGAAAGTTCCTTTTTAGAATATCGCTATGAGTTAAAGCCAGATGATTATATGATTGACTTTTCAATCAAATCACAAGGTCTGAGTGGCGTTTTTAATACCTCACAAGCTATTTCATTAGATTGGAAGCAAAAACAATTAAGACATGCTAAAAGTATAAGTTATGAGAATCGTTATACACGATTAACTTATATGTATGAAGAAGACAGGGTAGATAAATTATCTCAAATGGGAGATGATGAAGAAACTGTGGATGATGTAGAATGGTTGTCTTACAGACAGCACTTTTTTAGTAGTATTTTAGTGTCTGATGATAGCCCATTTAATAATGTTTATATGTCTTCTGCAAACTTAGTGGAAGATGAAGAAGTCGATACTTCATTTACAAAGCTGTATGTGTCAAAAATGCCATTGGCCTATAATGGAGGTGAGCTTAATAAAAACTTAGGCTTATACTATGGTCCCACAGACGCTAAGATTCTAAAAACGTATGAGAAAGATTTAGAAGAAAGTATTCCATTTGGCTGGGGAATTTTTGGTTGGATCAATAAAGCACTTTTTATACCACTTTTTAGCTTTCTAAGTGGGTTTTTACCATATGGTATTGCGATAATTGTGATGACCATCTTAGTGAAAATTATGCTGTCATTTGTACAGTATAAACAGTTTTTGTCACAGGCTAAAATGAAAATTCTCAAGCCTGAGTTAGATGCTATTAGAGCAAAGCACAAAGACAATAAGCTTAAAGCACAACAAGAAACTATGGCACTGCAAAGCAAAGCAGGAGCAAGTCCGCTCAGTGGTTGTTTGCCAGGGCTCATGCAGATTCCGGTATTCTATGCATTATTTATGTTTTTCCCTACCGCATTTGCATTAAGACAAAAGAAGTTTTTATGGGTAGACGATTTAAGCTCTTATGATTCCATTGCAGATTTACCGTTTAATATACCGTTCTATGGAGATCATGTAGCGTTGTTCCCAATATTAGCAGCTATCGCTATTTTCTTTTATATGAAGATGACTACAGGACAACAAATGGCTACACAACCTACTCAAGAAGGTATGCCAGATATGGGTAAAATGATGAAATACATGATATATTTCTCACCATTGTTAATGTTAGTTTTCTTTAATAATTATGCATCAGGCTTAAGTTTGTATTACTTTGTCTCTAACCTAATTAGTATAGGAATAATGTTAGTTATTAAAAACTATATTATTGACGAAGAAAAAGTTTTAGCCAAGATAGAGGTGAATAAAACGAAGCCGAAAAAACAAAATAAGTTTCAAAAGAAAATGGCTGAGATGATGGAGCAAGCAGAGCAACAAAAGAAAGCTCAGCAAAAGCGAAAGAAATAAAGTGAATTACAACAAAAACCCAGACATTCGTCTGGGTTTTCTACTAACTAATCAATCAATATAAAAATGAGGTAATCAGCCTCGATTTTTCTCTTTTAATGTGGTGTTAATAATATTTTGTAAATAACATGCTCCACACCATTTATACTCATATATTCACTCAGGTTGTAATTATAGAACTAACGCTATCATTGGTATCTACAATGCTAAAATTACTGGCGTCTACCAAAATTTCACCAGCAATTGTAAGTACAGAAGCAGTTTCTAATTCTACAACTGTTAGGATAACGTATGCATTTTATTGTTGTTATCGTCCTTACAACTTGTAAGGCTGGTAACCAGTACAAATACAGTGAGTAATTTCACAGTTTTTAAAATAATTTTTATTTTTTTGAGTTCTTAAAATTGTCTAACATTACCAAACATTTATTGTTTGTTTAATAAAAATACAAAATGATTAAACAAAAACTATTTTTTATGTTCATATTTACAATAATTTTAACAAATTTACAGGCTCAAGATGTTGTAAATCAATATGATGAAGAGGGTAGGCGCCACGGTATGTGGTCAAAAAATTATTATGAGACCAATCAGAAACGTTACGAAGGATTATTTAACCATGGTAAAGAGGTCGATACATTTAAATATTACAAACTATCAAATGGTAAAAGCGTTCTAAGTGCTATTAAGGTTTTTAATGCAAAAGATAGCTTGGCTGATATCACTTTTTTTGCTTCGAATAAGAAGGTGATTAGCAAAGGAAGTATGAAAGGCAAATCTTATATAGGTCAATGGATATATTTTCATAAAAATTCTGAGTTACCAATGATTATTGAACATTTTAATACAGAGGGGCAATTAGATGGAGAAAAGAAAACACTATATAAAAATGGACAAGTAGCAGAGCTTGTGCATTATAAAAATGGGAAATTAAATGGCGAAGCGTTATGGTATACAGAAAATAATCAGCTACTGAAAAAAGCTGAATATAAAGATGGGCTTTTGAATGGGTTAACGATTAACTACGATGCGAGTGGAAATATTACCTCTACAGGTCCTTATTTAGAAGATAGAAAAGCTGGAATCTGGAAATACTATGAGGCAGGGGAGTTGAAAAAGGAAATAGATCATACAAACCAGATAATCATTAAGAAATATAAATAGCTTTAGACTATATCTTAAATAGTTTTTCAATATGGCAATCTAACAGGGATTGCCTTTTTTATTTTGTAATTTTGCTCCGTTTTAACGAACAAACGATTAGATTAAAAGATCTAATATACAAGATGTATTTATGAAACGAGTTATTGTAGGACTTTCTGGCGGAGTAGATTCTAGTGTTGCAGCATATCTATTAAAAGCGCAAGGCTATGAGGTCATTGGCTTGTTTATGAAAAACTGGCACGACGATTCAGTTACTATTTCAGACGAATGTCCATGGTTAGAAGACAGCAATGATGCAATGTTGGTGGCCGATAAATTGGGTATTCCTTTTCAAACAGTAGATTTAAGTAAACAGTATAAGGAGCGTATCGTAGATTATATGTTCAAGGAATATGAAAAGGGCCGTACGCCCAATCCGGATGTCCTTTGTAATCGTGAAATAAAGTTTGATGTGTTTATGGATATTGCCTTAGAGCTTGGGGCAGATTATGTTGCCACAGGACACTACTGCAGAAAAGGTACTATAGAGAAAAACGGAAAAGATATTCATCAATTATTGGCAGGTGTTGATTCTAATAAAGATCAATCCTATTTTTTATGTCAATTATCACAAAATCAATTGGCCAAAGCTTTATTCCCAATTGGTGAATTAACTAAACCTGAAGTTAGGGAAATTGCCAAAGCACAAAATTTAATTACTGCAGAAAAAAAGGATTCTCAAGGCCTTTGTTTTATTGGTAAAGTTAGATTACCAGAATTTCTGCAACAAAAACTCAAACCTAAAGCAGGAAATATTGTTGAGGTTAGCGATACATTTAAAGCTTATAATCAGACAATTCCTCAGTTTGATTCGAAGGAAAATAAATTAGAATATTTGGCTCAAAAACCAGAGTATACCATTTTGGATGGTAAAGTTGTGGGTCAACATCAAGGAGCACACTATTTTACAAAAGGTCAGCGCAAAGGCCTTGCCGTTGGTGGTACAAAAGAACCCTTATTTGTAATTGATACTGACGTAAATGAAAATATAATTTATACTGGACAAGGCAAAGATCATCCAGGTTTATATAGACATGTTTTGTACGTTACAAATGACGAATTGCACTGGGTAAGAGAAGATTTAGCTATGGTCGATGGTGAAACAATGACCGTACAGGCAAGAATAAGATATAGGCAAACTTTAGAGGCCGCCACTTTACATAAGGTAAGTTCCGGAATGTATGTAGAATTTGACAATAAGCAATCTGCGATTACAGAAGGGCAATTTGTAGCCTGGTATTTAAAAGACGAATTAGTAGGTTCTGGTGTAATTTCTTAAATTGCAATAAAGAATAGTTATGAGTCGAAAAGTAACCATACTAGTGTTGCTTCTATCTACAATAAATAGCTTTGCTCAAGTTGAAGATGCATGGGTTTATCTCACTGATAAACCGAACGAGGCTTCGGCCTTGGCAAATCCTATTTCAATTTTAACCCAGAAAGCAATAGATAGAAAACAACATCATAATATCCCAATAGATAGTCGTGATATTCCGGTACATGAGCCATACCTTTCCAATTTAAAGTCACAGAATGGGATTACTGTTCTAGCTAAATCAAAGTGGTTTAATGCAGTGCACATCAGAGGTACAGAGGCAGATATAAATTCACTTGCTACATTGTCTTATATAGATCGTATAGACTTTGCTGATAATAATTTAGATTCACCATTACGCCAAGAGGCAAATAACGACAAGCATAGGATTGAGGATGAGGCAATAAACTTTACTTATGGCAGTTCACAAAATCAGGTGGAAATGATAAATGTACATACTTTGCATTTAGATGATTTTACGGGTGAAGGGATAACTATAGCAGTAATGGACTCTGGTTTTCCTAATGTAAATACTATGGGCGCTTTTCAAAGGCTCAGAGATAATGGAGATCTATTAAATGGTTACGATTTTGTAAATAGAACAGCAAATGTATATGTCAGTAACTTTAGTTCACATGGTACAAGGGTACTTAGTGATATGGCGGGATATGTTCAAGATCAATTTGTAGGTACTGCGCCAGATGCATCATATTATTTGTTTTTGACTGAGGATGTAACCAGTGAAAATCCCGTCGAAGAAAGTTATTGGGTAGAAGCCGCCGAGCGTGCGGATAGTTTAGGAGTAGATATAATTAATACGTCTTTAGGCTATCGCGTTTTCGATAATTCTAATTACAACTATACACCTTCGGATATGAATGGTCAGGTTGCTTATATTTCAAAGGGAGCTTCGATTGCAGTTGAAAAAGGAATTTTAGTTGTTGTTAGTGCTGGTAATGCAGGAGCAACATCCTGGCAAACTGTAGGTGCTCCAGGCGATTCTCCAGCGGTCTTATCAGTTGGTGCAGTAGATGAAAATGGAGATTACGTAGCTTTTAGTTCTCAAGGTGGAGCAGCGCAAGTTGGGTATCAAAAACCAGATGTGGTCGCAAGAGGTGGAGGCGCCTTTGTAATTGACGCGAACAATACTATTATTCAAAATAATGGGACCTCTTTTAGTTCGCCAATCCTTTGTGGTGGTATTGCCTCACTATGGCAAGCACTTCCAGAGTTTACAGCAATAGAAGTTATGGATTTTGTCCGCCAATCGGCATCACAGTATACGTCACCTGATGATTTTTTAGGATTTGGCATTCCAGATTTAGGGTTAGCCAGAAACATGGCCTTAGGAATCGAAGAGTTCGCTTTAGAAACTATTAAAATTTACCCTAATCCTGTTACTGATATTCTAAATTTCGATTTTAGTTTAGCTAATGGATTCGTAGAAATTATAATTTTAAATGCCTTAGGTCAGCAACTTTTAGAAAAGAAGCTATACGACGGAACTGAAAGCATCAATGTTTCAGATTTTACGAGTGGACTTTATCTTATTAAAGCTACTATTGATAAAAACACTAAATCTTTTAAATTTATAAAAGAATAAATGACAAATAGAATAACTACGCTTTTTAATATAAAATATCCGATAATACAGGCAGGAATGATTTGGAATAGTGGTTGGAAGCTAGCCTCTGCAGCTAGTAATTCTGGTATTCTTGGCTTAATTGGAGCAGGATCAATGTATCCGGAAGTTTTGCAGGAACATATTCAAAAATGTAAGGCAGCAACAAATAAACCTTTTGGTGTTAATGTACCTATGCTATATCCTAACATTCAAGAAATAATGGATATTATTGTTGAAGAGGATGTTAAAATTGTTTTTACTTCTGCAGGAAATCCGAAGACCTGGACCAAGTGGTTACAGGATAAGGGAATTACTGTAGTACATGTGGTGAGCAGTGTTAAGTTTGCACTTAAAGCACAAGAGGCAGGTGTAGATGCAGTTGTGGCTGAAGGATTTGAAGCCGGCGGTCATAACGGTCGCGATGAGACGACGACCTTAACATTAATTCCAATGGTGAAAGAACAGCTCCAGATTCCCCTTATTGCAGCAGGAGGCATTGCTACTGGTAGAGCCATGCTGGCATGTATGGTATTAGGAGCAGATGGTGTGCAAATAGGAAGCCGGTTTGTGGCAAGCGAAGAGTCTTCTGCCCACAACGCTTTTAAGCAGGTCGTTGTAGACGCCAAAGAAGGGGATACCCAATTGACATTAAAGGAACTGGCGCCGGTTAGACTTATTAAAAACAAATTTTATAACGAGGTACAAGAATTATATAAAAAAGCACCATCACCAGAACAACTAAAAGAGTTATTAGGAAGAGCTAGAGCAAAACGTGGCATGTTTGAAGGCGATCTAGTAGAAGGCGAATTAGAAATAGGGCAGATTTCTGGAATGATCCACGATATTAAGCCCGCAGCGACTATTATTGCCCAAA
>JABDKL010000195.1 GCA_013002225.1 Winogradskyella sp. | reverse complement strand
CCAGATCATCTGGATCGGTACGATTATAAATTTGAAAACTATATCGCATCGAAATTCAGAATTATTGAAAATCAAACATCAGAGGACTATTTCATTTATGATAGTGATGATGAGGTCATTGAGAATTGGTTGAAAAACAATGTGGTGAAGTCAAAAAAATTGCCTTTTTCACTCACAAAAACAATTGAAGAAGGTGCATACTATAAAAATAAAAAGATAATAATAACAATAGATAACAAACAAATAATTATGCCAACAGATAACATAACATTAGAAGGTAAACATAACATTAAGAATGCAATGGCAGCCTCTACTGTGGCGCATTTACTTAAAATAAGAAAACAAACGATACGCGAGAGTTTAGAGAACTTTCAGGGTGTGGAGCATCGCTTAGAAAATGTACTAAAAATTAATAAGGTTCAGTACATCAACGACTCTAAGGCAACCAATGTAAACGCAACCTACTTTGCTTTAGAGAGTATGGATGCGCCTACAGTTTGGATTGTTGGCGGTGTAGATAAAGGCAATGATTACAAAGAGCTGTTTCCTTTCGTCAATGAGAAGGTAAAAGCAATTATTTGTCTCGGTGTAGATAATACTAAACTTATTGAAGCTTTTGGTAATATGGTAGATGTTATTGTCGAAACCGAATACATGAACGAAGCTGTTAAAATTGCTTATAAAGTGGCGGATTCTGGCGATAACGTTTTATTATCACCCGCTTGTGCAAGTTTCGATCTGTTTGAGAATTATGAAGACAGAGGACGTCAATTTAAAAATGCGGTACGCAATTTATAATAACTGTAATTCCTGCAAAAGCAGGAATCTGTAAAAATTAGACAAAGAAATATAGTCCTGCCTTTGCAGGATTGATACAACGATATAATGCAAAACATATTTAGTCAGATCAAAGGAGATAGAGCCATTTGGGCCATAGCTACTTTATTGGCTATTTTTTCCTTTTTGCCGGTTTATAGTGCTGCAAGTAATCTTGCCGATTATTCGGTGAGCGGAAATACCTTTACGTTTTTTATTAAGCACTTTATGCATCTCGCTTTAGGCTTTGCGATTATGTTTGCTGTACATAAGGTACCTTATAAATACTTTAGAGGGCTTTCGATGGTGTTAATTCCAGTAGTACTGGTATTACTTTTGATTACGATTTTGCAAGGTTCCAGTACTTCGGAAGGGACAAATACAAGTCGCTGGATCAATATACCTGTTGTGAATATGTCCTTTCAAACCTCAACACTTGCTGCTGTGGTTCTAATGGTATATGTTGCACGATACCTTTCAAAAATAAAAGATCAGCTCATTACATTTAAGGAGACCATTTTGCCGCTATGGGCACCTGTGTTTTTTATTCTAATATTAATTCTGCCTGCCAATTTTTCTACCACAGCCATCATTTTTACTATGGTGATGATGTTAGCATTTATTGGTGGATACCCAATTAAATACCTGTTAGTTATTATCGGTACTGGTCTATTGTCCTTGGTGCTGTTTGTTCTTGTTGCTAAAGCATTTCCAGAGGCGATGCCAAATAGAGTTGATACGTGGATGAGTCGGGTAGAAAACTTTACCGATAAAGAAGATACAAAGGAAGATTATCAGATCCAACGTTCTAAAACGGCTATTGCTTCAGGAGGGATATTTGGTTTAGGACCAGGAAAAAGTCCAACGAAGTACTTGTTGCCACAGTCATCTTCAGATTTTATTTTTGCCATTATAATCGAAGAATACGGTTTGCTGGGTGGATTATTTCTTTTAGCCATGTACTCCTGGCTATTATTTAGGATCGTAATTGTGTCTCAAAAATCAGATACCATTTTCGGTAAACTTTTAGTGCTAGGTGTGGGATTGCCAATTGTATTTCAGGCCTTAATTAATATGGCGGTTACTGTAGAGTTGTTTCCTGTTACAGGGCAAACACTTCCTCTTATAAGTAGCGGAGGGACATCGATCTGGATGACTTGCCTGGCCATTGGTATCATATTAAGTGTGAGTGCAAAACGACAAGAGTTAAAAGATAAAGCAGCTGAAAATTCTGAAAACCCTTTAGACATATTAAGTGAAACAATTTAATGAGCAACTATAAATTCATATTATCAGGCGGCGGAACAGGCGGACATATATATCCGGCTATTGCTATTGCAGACGAGTTAAAGTCGCGTTATCCTAATGCTGAATTTTTATTTGTAGGAGCTTCAGATCGTATGGAAATGGATAAAGTGCCTCAGGCTGGCTACAGCATAGAGGGACTTTGGATCTCAGGTATTCAACGTAAATTGACCTTGAGAAACTTAGCGTTTCCATTTAAATTAATGACGAGTTTACTGCGTTCCAGAAAAATTATAAACACATTTAAGCCAAATGTGGTAATTGGTACTGGTGGTTTTGCAAGTGGACCATTACTACAAGTGGCAACATCAAAAAATATCCCAAGCCTTATACAGGAGCAAAACTCTTATCCGGGAATAACCAATAAGCTTTTGGGCAAAAAAGTAAATACTATTTGTGTGGCATATCAAGGGCTGGAGAAATTTTTCCCGAAGGAAAAACTCAAACTAACAGGAAATCCAATAAGACAGGATCTGTTACATATTTCTGGTAAGCATATAGAGGCCAAAGATAGTTTTCATCTTATTCATAGTAAGCATACCCTTTTAGTTTTAGGTGGAAGTTTAGGGGCAAGACGAATTAATGAATTGATAGCATCCAATCTTGAATTTTTTGAAGTGCAAAACGTACAGGTCATCTGGCAATGTGGTAAATTATATTATGAGCAGTATAAACACTATAACGATCTTAAGCATGTTCAGGTGCATGCCTTTTTAAATGCTATGGATATGGCTTATGCGGCAGCAGACCTCATTATATCCAGAGCAGGTGCTATCTCTGTTTCTGAATTGTGTATTGTGGCTAAGCCCGTACTTTTTATTCCATCACCAAATGTTGCAGAAGACCATCAAACTAAAAATGCGAAGGCCGTAGCAGATAAAAATGCAGCTGTAATGATTAAAGAAAAGGATTTGGACGCAACCTTTCAGCAGCACTTTACACGACTTATATTAAATGAAGATATAAGAGAAGAATTAGGTCGAAATATTAAGGCACTTGCACACGAAGATGCAACAATTACAATTGCAGATGAGGTCGAAAAATTATTAAAGATTAAATGAATTTAGCCAAAATACATAACGTTTATTTTATAGGTATCGGAGGTATAGGTATGAGCGCTCTGGCCAGATACTTTGTGGCTAATGGCAAACAGGTAAGTGGCTACGATAAAACACCCACTGAGATTACCGGAGCCTTAACCGATTTGGGAATTGAAATTCATTATTCAGACGCCATTGAAGCTATAGATCCAGAAGTTTTAAATCCTGAAAGGACCTTAATTGTTTATACGCCTGCAGTACCAGAATCACATGCTGAACTTACGTATTTTAAAACTAACAATTATAAGGTTTTAAAACGTTCTGCCGTACTTGGGAAAATCACCGAGCAAACGACATGTTTAGCGGTAGCGGGTACCCACGGCAAAACAACAACAACAAGTATTTTAGGGCATTTGCTTAATGGCTGTGATGTTCCGGTGACTGCATTTTTAGGAGGCATCAGTGAAAATTACAATTCTAATTTAATCCTAAACGGAACTGAAGTCACTGTTGTTGAGGCCGATGAGTTTGATCGCTCATTTTTAACCTTATCGCCAGATATGGCCTGCATAACCTCAATGGATGCCGATCATTTAGATATATATGGCGACGCTTCAGAGCTCACAAAATCGTTTGAAGAGTTTTCTCAACGTATTAAAGACGATGGTAAACTTTTTGTAAAGAATGGCTTACCACTTAAAGGTATAACCTATGGTGTTGAAGATGATTCCGATTACTGTGCTCAAAACGTCAAAATAGAAAATGGAAGTTATGTGTTCGATCTAAAAACACCTTACGGATTATATAAAGATTTTATATTTAACCTACCTGGTAGACATAATTTGTCTAATGCAATAATAGCCTTGGCAATGGCTGTTACCTACGGTTGCCCTCACGACCAGCTTGCCAAGGGTTTAGCATCTTATAGAGGTGTTAAACGCAGATTTACCTATCAGATCAAAACGGAGGAGTTTGTATTTATTGATGATTATGCACATCATCCCGAAGAAATCAATGCAGTGCATCAGGCGGTACGCGAAATGTATCCGGGCAAAAAAGTAGTTGCTGTATTTCAGCCGCATTTATTTTCACGAACACGTGATTTTGCAGATGATTTTGCAGAAAGCTTATCAAAGTTTGATGAGATTTTGCTATTGGATATTTACCCGGCAAGAGAGGCGCCTATAGATGGCATAAACTCTACTTGGTTACTGAAAAAAATAAAAAATCCAAACAAAAAATTAGTTCAGAAATCAGAATTGATCAAAACACTAAAAGACATCGATGCTCCTATTGTTTTAACCATTGGTGCAGGAGATATTGGGGAAGAAGTTAAACATATAAAACAAGCTTTTACAATTGCGAATTAATTATAACTACATAAAAATCATAGGGTTACTGATGTTGGTGGTGTTTTTGTTCGCATTTTCGAATCAAAGAAATAACCAGCGTCCAGTCGCAGAACCAGACATAAATTTTATTGGTGAAAACAAATTATTTATAACTGAGACCACTGTTAGTAAATTGTTAATACAAAATCAACGCAGTGTTACGGGACAGTCTAAAGAAATTATAGATTTGAACCAATTGGAAACTGCCCTGAATTCTAATCCAATGATAAAGAAAGCGGAGGTGTTTATGTCAGTAAACGCGAAGCTTTCAGCAGAAATTGAACAAAAAACACCTATTGCTAGAGTTACAACTAGTGCACCATATTATATCGATGACGAGGGTTCCCTAATGCCTTTATCATCTAATTTTTCGGCAAGAGTACCACTCGTTACAGGTAATATTAAGAACGATAAGCTCAATACAGTTTTTCAATTTGCTAAGGCTGTTCATGACGATGAATTTTTAAAAAAGCATGTCATTGAGATTCGTCAGAATGCTGACGCAACAATCGATTTTAAAGTGCGTAAAAGTGATTTTATAGTGCATTTAGGAACTTTAGAACAATTAGAAAAAAAGATAAATAATTTTAAGGCCTTTTACCAGAAAGCCGTTAAGGATAAAATTTTAGAGCGTTATAAGGTCATCAACCTAAAATTTGATAAACAAGTTATTTGCACCAAAAAGTAAACTATGGAACAGCAAAATATATCGGTAGGTTTAGATATAGGAACCACAAAGATTGTGGCCATGATTGGTCGCAAAAATGAATACGGAAAGGTTGAAATTCTGGGTGTTGGTAAATCCAAAAGTATGGGTGTGCATCGTGGTGTGGTCAATAATATTACCCAGACCATACAATCGATACAGCAGGCAGTGCAGGAAGCTGAAGCAGCAGCATCAGAGAAAATTGAAGATGTCACCGTAGGTATTGCGGGACAACATATACGTAGTTTGCAACATAGTGATTATATCACCAGAGCCAATTCTGAGTTGGTTATAGACGAAGCAGATATTGACCGCCTTATTAATCAGGTGCACAAATTAGTGATGTTGCCTGGTGAAGAAATTATTCATGTGTTGCCCCAGGAATTTAAAGTAGATGGCCAGGCGGAGATCAAAGAACCTATTGGTATGTATGGTGGACGTCTGGAAGCCAATTTCCATGTGGTGGTTGGGCAGGTGTCCTCCATAAGAAATATTGGACGTTGTGTAAAGAGTTCAGGGCTACAGTTAGAAGGCATTACTTTAGAACCTTTGGCATCTGCCAATGCGGTGCTGAGTCAGGAAGAAAAAGAAGCTGGTGTGGCCTTAATAGATATTGGTGGTGGTACCACAGATTTAGCGGTGTTTAAAGACGGCATTATCAGACATACTGCAGTGATTCCATTTGGAGGTAATGTTATTACCGAGGACATTAAAGAAGGCTGTTCTATAATCGAAAAACAAGCCGAATTATTAAAAATGAAATTTGGCTCGGCATGGCCAGGTGAAAATAAGGATAATGAGATTGTATCCATTCCAGGTCTTAGAGGTCGAGAGCCTAAAGAGATTACCCTGAAGAATTTATCTAAAATTATTCATGCCAGAGTAGTGGAAATTGTAGAGCAGGTCTATGTCGAAATAAAAAATTACGGTCACGAGGAGCAGAAGAAAAAATTAATTGCAGGTATTGTGCTTACAGGTGGCGGAAGTCAGTTAAAGCACTTAAAGCAATTAGTAGAGTATATCACAGGGATGGACACCAGGATAGGTTATCCTAATGAGCATTTAGCAGGTGATAGCGATGACGATATCGCAAGTCCTTTGTTTGCTACTGCTGTAGGTTTGGTAATGGATGGCTTAAAACGTCAGGACCGTAAAAAAGCTGAAGAACAGGAGGAGGAGTTACTCCATGTCACGGAAGCAGAGCAAAACATAGAAACAGATCAAGACGTCGTGATAGAAGATACTAAAAAAGAACGGCGTTCATTCTTGGACAAGCTTACCGAACGCGTAAAAGAATTTTTAGATAACGCCGAGTAGGGCTGAATGTTAAGAAATTGTCTTGGGGACAATTTTAAAGAAGTGCCAGCGTTGAGCCGAGGGCAATAGAAAATTAAAATTTGATGAATGAAATAAGCATCATGTTTCGAAAAATAAAGTAAAGTTTAAAAATATAAAATCCCAAAATCTCGAAAAGTATGAGTAACAGCAACGAATTTGGAAACATCTCCTTCGATCTGCCAAAGCATCAATCAAACGTCATCAAAGTTATTGGTGTCGGTGGTGGAGGAAGTAATGCCATTAATCACATGTTTCAGCAAGGCATCAAAGGTGTCGATTTTGTCATTTGTAATACGGATGCACAAGCCCTTCAAAATAGTGGTGTGCCTAATAAAATTCAGTTAGGTGTTGCCCTTACTGAAGGCTTAGGTGCTGGTGCTAATCCGGACGTCGGCGAGCAGGCAGCGGTAGAGAGTTTAGAAGATATCCGCAGAATGTTAGATACCAATACCAAAATGGTATTTATTACTGCTGGTATGGGTGGTGGCACAGGAACTGGTGCGGCGCCTATAATTGCTAAAATGGCAAAAGAACTCGATATTTTAACGGTAGGGATTGTAACTATGCCTTTTCAGTTTGAAGGTAAAATGCGTAACGAACAAGCCCAGCGTGGTATTGAGAATTTGCGAGGTCATGTAGATTCTTTAGTGGTTATTAATAATAATAAGCTTCGCGAAGTTTATGGGAATCTTGGTTTTAAAGCAGGTTTTTCTAAAGCAGACGAAGTCTTGTCTACAGCCTCACGTGGTATTGCAGAAGTGATCACACATCACTATACGCAAAACATCGATTTACGTGATGCAAAAACAGTATTAAGTAATAGTGGAACTGCCATTATGGGATCGGCAACAGCTTCTGGTCAAACCAGAGCACAGGAAGCTATTATGAAAGCTTTAGATTCGCCTTTACTCAATGATAATAAAATTACTGGTGCTAAAAACGTATTGTTGCTTATCGTTTCTGGTTCTCAGGAAATTACTATTGATGAGATTGGTGAGATCAATGACCACATCCAAACGGAAGCGGGTTATGGTGCAAATATCATCATGGGTGTTGGTGAAGATGAATCCTTACAGGAGTCTATTGCTGTGACTATAATTGCAACTGGATTTGATATCGATCAGCAGAACGAGATCTCTAATACCGAAACTAAAAAAGTAATTCATGCTTTAGAAGACTCTTCAGAAGACATTAGTACACAGGAACGTGAACCGGCTATTATAACACCAGATATCGTGTTAGAAGAGAAGGTTGAAACACCAGTGGTACGTCACACGTTGGTTGAAGATGAGGAATTGGATAACAAACCTAAAAACAGTGGTAAATCGAATATGGATATTATTCCGACAACCGATTTGCTACGCAATTTTAATGTGGTATACGATGAGGTCTTAGATTCAAAAGCTGAGCCTACTACTGCCGATGAAGATTTTGTAATTACACCTATAGCTAACAAAGCAGAACCTGTAGAACCAGAGCAGGAAGAACAAATTACCCTGACTTTCGATCTACCATTGACTAAAAAGGAGCCAGAGCAGGTTGATGAGCCGGAAAATACAGAAGAAAAAATGTTTTTTAGTCTGGATGATAATGTCAAAGATATGGATGTGAATGAACCTGTAGAGATCATTTCTGTTACAGAAGTCAATGAGGAAGGGGAAACACGCTATGCTTTAGATGATTTTGAAACGTTTCAATCGTCTATAAATACTAAGGCAGAGACTAAAGAGGTAAAAGAAGAAATCGTATTCGAAAAGAAGGTGCTTCCTGAAGAGGAGCAGCAAAAAGATATCAAGGACGACATCGACCCGATGAACAGTCCAATTTCAGAATTGCTTATTGCAAGAGCCGATGAACGCAGAAAGCACATGAAAGATTTCAATTATAAGTTCAATACGGCAAAAATTGATGAAATAGAAAAAGAGCCTGCTTATAAACGACAAGGTGTTAATTTAGAAGATGCGCAGCATTCTTCAGAGTCTAATACTTCAAGAATGTCTGTCGGAACGGATGATAACGACGATATTCAATTAAGAAGTAATAACTCGTTCTTACACGATAACGTAGATTAATAGCAAGTTTATTTATTTGTGAAACACTGATGTCAAGGCCTAAAAAGATTCCCTCAGCTTTTTAGGCCTTTGTTTTTTTTGAGTGTATAGATTTTTAAAAAATCATAGATACTTTTAGTATCTTCGCGTTTCTAAAATAGAGATCATAATGAGTTTACAGAAGGATATAATGGCTGCCATGAAAGCAGCAATGAAGGCGAAAGATCAAACAGCGCTGGCGGCATTAAGAGCAGTAAAAGCAGAGATACTACTAGCACAAACAGCCTCAGGCTCCAAGGAGGAACTTACAGAAGAACAGGAAATTAAAATTCTGTCTAAAATGGTGAAGCAACGTAAAGATAGCGCTGCTATATTTTTAGAGCAAGATCGTAAGGATCTGGCCATGCCAGAGATCGATCAGGCAGAAGTTATAAGTCAGTTTTTACCGGAAGCACTCAGTGAGGAAGAGATAGAAAAGGTAGTGGTTATGACTATTGATAGTACAGGAGCAGAAGGTATGAAGGATATGGGCAAGGTTATGGGTATTGTATCCAAGGAACTTGCAGGACAAGCAGATGGTAAAACCATCTCTGCTATTGTTAAGGCTAAATTGTCCTAAATATAATAGGCCGCGTGGCGCAACTGAATAGCGCATCAGATTTCGGCTCTGAGGGTTGGGGGTTTGAATCCCTCCGCGGTCACGAATAAATACTTCAATAAGAAAAAATGCCAAGCTCGCTTGCGCATTTTTTTTATTGAAGTATTTTCAAAACGGGAAGAAGGGATGCGCAGAAATCCCTTGTTTCTGTTTTTTTACTTGTTGTTTGTTATTATTCTGAAGTATTTTCAAAACGGGAAGAAGGGATGCGTAGCAATCCCTTGTTTCTGTTTTGTTATTTATTGTTTGTTTTTATCCTGAAGTATTTATATAAACGGGAAGAAGGGATGCGCAGCAATCCCTTGTTTCTGTTTTGTTATTTAATGTTTGTTTTATCCTGAAGTATTTTCAAATCGGGTTCTAAAATAGTTGTCTCGTTTTAAGCTCTCTTTATTTTTAGACAATTTATTAAAGGGTGCATGTAATAATATTTTTAAAAATTAAAATTTAAAAAAAACAGTGTAAGATGCTTTATGTCAGTTAGATATGTGAGTGTGTTTTTGAGCTTACAGTATAATCAGTTATCGACTATTTTAACCTTAGGACGTACTAATAATTAAATAGAGAATTAATTATTTAATTTTAATATATAACCGAAAGGTGTTTTTCTCTCCTTCTCCCTAATTCGGGAAATCAAAAAAACTTTTCATTAATCCGTATTTATATGAAAAATTTAATTTTATTTATTGTTTGTTGCTTTTTAATTACATCATGTTCTAATGATGAAATCATTATGGATTTAGAGACCCAGGATGATAAGATGATTAAAAGAGATGCCCATTTGTTATCAAAAAAGAAATCTAAAATAAATGTCTGT
The DNA here is from genome assembly GCA_013002225.1 of Winogradskyella sp. Taxonomy (GTDB): domain Bacteria; phylum Bacteroidota; class Bacteroidia; order Flavobacteriales; family Flavobacteriaceae; genus Winogradskyella. The sequence goes on along the minus strand of JABDKL010000195.1, from coordinate 2,506 downwards.
CATAAAAAAGCGGGTATTATATCAATTAATGAATCAGCTCTGAATGCCCATCTTGCTCATGGAGATGCTGTTGATAGAGATGGAGATGGATTTTTTAATATAGAAAATTCATGCAGTGAAGTAGACTGTGATGATGAAACCTACTCTGAAAATAACACCTGCGATGTTATTTTTAAATCATTCCACAACCCAATTGGATGGCAATTTGTTACCTCAGGAACATCTGATAATTTCGAGCATTTCGATATCACAGTTTGTAGTGATTTTGGCGAATCAGGCTGTGTGCTTTCCAGTCCGCGTTTAACTCAAGAAGGTAATGTTTCTACTTATGATGGAGGCAATGTGTTAGGGCCTATTACACTTACGTTTATAGGTTATGATCCTGGTACACAAAATCCAATTTATGATATTGAAACGCTGGCTTATCCAAGTTGGAACAATGTGTTATTTGTAAAACGAGACACCTACTCAGCAAGTTGTTTTGACTGCGAAAGTCAATTCGAATTTTAATCTTTTAATCACAAAAAGGCGTTTATTGAATTAAGCGCCTTTTTTATTGTATAATCTAAGAATATGGATACGATCTCATAATCGATAGAATTTTCTATATTTAAACATGCTTAATATCTGCCTTCAGCAATCTGAAGTACCTACATCCAATCCTACTGTAAAGCTGATTTTTATAATCTTGTGTTTTGCGGTTTTAGCGGTTTTTGTTTTAAGTCGATTTTTTAACTTTTTAGAGCGCTTATATGCCATAAAGTACAAGAAACCCTTTTTCTTAAACCTCATCCTACAACCCAAAAAGCTTACCAGCTCTCAATTAGAATTATTGGAGCGTGAGTTTATATTTTATAACAAACTCAAAGCCCGCGAGAAGCGGGTGTTTAGGCATCGCTTAGCTACTTTTATGCAATCCAAACAATTTGTTGGCAGAGATGGATTGGAGCTAACAGAAGACATGCTAACCTTAATATCGGCAACAGCTGTGATGCTTACCTTTGGTTTTAGGAAATACCTTATACCTATCATTGAAACCGTCATTATTTATCCCAAAGCGTATTTCTCTCAAATCAATGAAGTGTACCATAAAGGTGAAATTAATCCGCAGTTAAAAATAATCGTGTTTTCATGGAAAGATTTTGAGAAGGGCTATCATATCGGTGATGATAATCTCAATCTTGGGATCCATGAGTTCGGTCATGCCATGCATTTAAATGCAGCTAGGCATAATGATATCAGTAGCTTAATTTTTAATGAAGGGTTTAAACAACTCACCACCTATTTACAACAGAATGAGGCCTTACGACTTCATCTGATACAATCAAAATATTTTCGGGCCTATGCATTCACCAATCCCTACGAATTCTTTGCTGTTCTGCTCGAAAACTTTATAGAAACACCAGCAGACTTTAAATCCGAATACCCAAAAATTTACGGGTATATAAAACAAATGCTCAATTTAAATGTTGCTGGTTATTAATAAAATTATGCACAACTAAATAAAATAGTATTTTTGAGGTGCTATAAATAATATATATGAAAAGAATATTGGTTACTGGAGGTGCTGGATTTGTAGGCTCTCATTTATGTGAACGATTGCTTAAGGAGGGAAATGAGGTTATTTGTTTAGACAATTACTTTACAGGCTCTAAGCGTAACATCGAACATTTAATGGACCATCATTATTTTGAGCTGGTACGACATGATATCACCAATCCTTATATGGTAGAGGTCGATGAGATCTATAACCTGGCTTGTCCTGCCTCTCCTGTGCATTACCAGTACAATCCTATAAAAACAGTAAAAACCTCTGTGATGGGCGCCATCAATATGCTGGGACTAGCCAAACGTGTGGGGGCTAAAATTTTACAGGCCTCTACAAGCGAGGTTTATGGAGACCCTAATGTGCATCCGCAACCCGAGTCCTACTGGGGTAATGTAAATCCTATTGGTACACGGTCGTGTTACGATGAAGGGAAGCGTTGTGCAGAAACCTTATTTATGGACTACCATAAAGAAAACAATGTAAATATTAAGATTATTAGAATATTTAACACGTATGGACCACGAATGCATCCACAGGATGGTCGTGTAGTTTCTAATTTTATTGTGCAGGCCTTAACCGGAAAAGCGATTACTATTTTTGGGGAAGGGACACAAACCCGTAGTTTTCAGTATGTCGATGATCTAATAGAAGGCACGCATCGTATGATGCAAAGCCGGGATGGGTTTACAGGTCCGGTAAATATTGGGAACCCTACAGAATTTACCATGTTGGAGCTGGCAAAAGAAGTGTTGGACTTAACAGGCTCAAAATCGCAACTGACCTATATGCCATTGCCACAGGATGATCCGATGCAACGCCAGCCAGATATTTCATTGGCGAAGAAAGAATTGAACAACTGGGAACCTAAAGTGAATTTACGGGAGGGTTTAAAACATACCATCGCCTATTTTGATTCCCTATTGTCAGAATAAAGAAACTCGACATCATACCCATTAA
>JABDKL010000171.1 GCA_013002225.1 Winogradskyella sp. | reverse complement strand
GTAATTGAAGGAATAAAAACCACAATTCCTTTCCATCGTCAATTAATGGATCATCCAGATTATTTAGCGGGTAATTATACCACGAAATTTATGGAAGACTTCAAGATTAAAGAAGTCATTGAAGATTAAACGAAAGCGACTCTTAGAAGTCGCTTTTTTTATTTATTACGGGAAAATTTTACTGTTGAACACAAAACATGAAAATTCAAAAGTCTTTAAGGTTTTTGCAGAAAACACGACATAATTGAAGTAATAGCTTATAGAAAAGCCTCTTTTTTTGCAAATTATTCACAAAGGCCATAACTTAGCCCTTTAAACCCCAGTATTATGAAGCTTAATTACTCAAAGTTATATTTTAGTTTTCTGTTTTTTGCATTTTTTTTTGTGAGCAGTTATTCGCAAGATAACAGTAAATTATGGTCAGCTAATGCATCTGCTAAACTTGAAAAAGCCGAAATAATCTTTTCTAAAGAGAGACCCAATAATTCCACTTTAGTAAACCTTAATTTAAACCAGTTTAAAAATGCTCTAATCAATGTGCCTAAACGCTCTGAGTATAATAAAAATGAAGGGGTTGTATTAAGTTTTCCAAATCCTAAGGGTGAGCTTCAGTCGTACTTAGTGGTTGAAGCGTCAGTAATGAAACCCGAGCTACAAGCTCAGTTTCCAGAAATACGTTCATTTGTTGGCAAAGGAGTAAATAATTCGACTTCTATTATAAGGTTTAGTATTTCGCCAGAAAAAGGATTGAGTAGCATGGTGCTTTCTGACGAAAAAACAGTATTTATAGAGCCCTATTCTAAAGATCTAAAGACTTACATAGTATTTTCAAATTCAATAGCAGACCAACCAACAGCACCGTTTATTTGTGAAACAGAGTATGTACCTTCAAAATTAAATTTATCAGACGAGCAGTATGCTGAGTTAAAAAACGCTAATGATGGTACATTGAGAACGTACGACCTGGCATTGGCTTGTACTGTAGAATATTCTCAATTTCATGGCGGCACGTTATCAAATGTTATGGCAGCTATGAATACCACGATGACTAGGGTTAATGGTGTTTTTGAGCGGGATTTAGGCTTAACTATGGAAATGGTGCCAAATACATCAATTATCTTTCTTGGACCAGATGTAGATTCAGATCCGTATACGAACAGCAGCGGTAGCGCCATGCTTAACCAAAATCAGACCACTTGTGACAGTAACATTGGTTTTAATAATTATGATATAGGCCACGTTTTTAGTACAGGTGGTGGAGGTATTGCTCAATTAAATTCTCCTTGTAGTAGCAATAAGGCCAAGGGCGTAACAGGGCAAAGTAGTCCGGTCGGAGATGCTTTTGATATTGATTATGTGGCGCATGAAATCGGACACCAATTTGGAGGAAACCATACGCAGAACAATAACTGTCAACGCTCAGGTGTGTCGGTTGAACCAGGAAGCGCTTCGACTATTATGGGTTACGCAGGTATTTGTTTTCCTAATGTGCAAAACAACAGTGATGATTACTTTCACGGTGAAAACATAAAAGAAATGTGGGCGAATATTTCTGCAGGAACAAGTAGTACTTGTTTTACTGCTAGTGCCACAAACAATGCTGCACCAGTCTCTATTGCAGGTGCAGACTATTCTATCCCAAAATCCACAGCATTTGTTTTAAAAGGTGATGCAACGGATTCAGACACTGATGCTCGCGATCTAACCTATTGCTGGGAGCAAATAGATGCTGCGCCAGCTCAAATGCCACCACTATCAACTAATACTGGTGGTCCAGCATTTAGATCTTTAGATCCAAATATATCTCCAAACAGATATATGCCTGCTTTGAGTACCGTAATGTCAGGATCATTATCGTCCACATGGGAAGTTATACCATCTGTTGGAAGAACAATGAACTTCTCGCTTACTGTTAGAGATAATGAATTAAATGGAGCTGCAACAAGTTCTGATGAGATGTTAGTTTCTGTAGAAGACGTAACGCCATTTACGGTAAACACACCGCCGGCTTGGGCTCCTAACTCTAGTCAGCAAGTGTCATGGGTTGTAGGTGAAACGGACAATAGTATTATTAATTGCCAGACAGTAAATATTTTATTTACAATAAATAATGGTATTTCGTTTACAACACTAGCTTCAGGTGTGCCAAATACAGGTTCAGCCACTATTACGGTCCCAAATGTGGCAACTACTAATAATGCGAAGGTCTTAATTGAGGCTGCAGACAATATATTTTATGCTGTTTCAGAAGCCTTTCCAATTTCAACAGAACCAGATTATAGTATAAGTTCTACTACAGGAGATTTAGTGGCCTGTAATATAGACGCCGTAACTTATGAATTTAACTTTAGTGTATCTAATGGATATTCTGAAAATACGTCTTTTTCAGTTACTGGAATTCCATCGGGTGCTACGTTTAATTTAAGCCCTGCCAATCTTAGTGATAATGGCACAGTAACTCTTGATATATCTGGTCTGAATTCAGTTGCAGAAACCAATTATACCATAACATTAACGGCAACCTCTTCAATTACAAAATCGAGCAATGTTAATCTATTGGTTACAGACGACTTATGCGAATCTAATGGTAATTTAGATTTTCAAACAAGGATTACTCGTGTGAGCTTTAATACCATAGACAACGAAGACACCAGTATAAAAACGATGCCTTATTCTGACTACACATCAATTTCTACAGATGTGGAAGCTGGCTCTAATTATGATCTTATAATTGAAGGTAATTCTGATGGTAGTGTTCAGGTCATTACACGAGTATGGATAGATTGGAATCAAAATTGTTCTTTCAATGATCCTGGAGAAACTTATGATTTAGGTACAGCCTTTGGTTTAGTCAATGAACCTGTCGGAACACCTTTTAACATCTCGGTTCCAAATGATGCTGCAGAAGGTACTACCTTAATGAGAGTAGGGTTTAAATACACACCAAATGGCGCTAATCAATTTCCAACAGCCTGTGAAACCGGGTATGATGGAGAAGTTGAAGATTACACTTTAAACGTTTTGAATAATCTTGGCGTAGAGGATGCCTTGTGGAATGGTTTAATCATTTATCCAAATCCAAATAAAGGAGAATTTAAAATCGACTTTAGCCCTAATACTGGTGAACCTATAACTGTGGAGGTGTTTGATATAAGAGGTAGAAAGCTACAAACTAAACAATTTAATGCACAAAGTAGATTTAGCGAAACAATTACCCTAAATAGTGCAGAGCCAGGTGTTTATTTAGTTCAAATATCAGATGGCTCACAAAAAGTCACTCAACGTGTAATAGTAGAATAAATATTTAAAACCAATTCAAAAAGCTCCTGAATTAAGGAGCTTTTTTTGCGATGAATTTATCTTATTGGGAAATAAAATCTTGGTTTACTGACATTGACTATACAATTGTTGGCAGTGGGATAGTTGGATTAAGTTGTGCACTTCAATTAAAAAGGCGTTACCCAAAATCTAAGATTCTTGTGCTAGAAAAAGGTATACTACCACAAGGAGCAAGCACAAAAAATGCTGGCTTTGCCTGTTTTGGCAGTCTTAGTGAAATTATTGAAGATCTTGATAACCATTCTGAAAATGAAGTTTTAGATCTTATCAAAAAGCGTATCAATGGATTGCAATTACTTAGGGATTCATTGGGTGATAAAACAATTAATTACAAGCATTATGGTGGTTATGAATTATTTCTAAAAAGTGACAAAGCGCTTTATAATAGGTGCTTAGATAAGCGAAACGCAATTAATGATCTTTTAAAACCGATTTTTAAAAAAGAGGTATTTTTATTGAAAGAAAACACGTTTAATTTTAATAACATACAATCTCAATATTGTTTTAATCAATATGAAGGTCAATTAGATACTGGAAAGATGATGCAAGCTTTAATTGAGAAAGCGCATCGTCAGGGGATTAAAATATTAAATAATTGTAAGTTAAACCGGTTTGAACAAGCTACAAATTCAGTAAACCTCGAAATAAACGATTTTGAATTTGCAACCAAACACCTATTTATTGCCACGAACGGATTTGCTTCACAATCGCTTAACTTGTCTGTTAAACCTGCCAGAGCTCAAGTATTAATTACAAAACCAGTTAACAATCTAAAAATTAATGGAACTTTTCATTTAGATAAAGGCTATTATTATTTTAGAAACATTAATAATCGGATATTACTTGGTGGAGGTAGAAATCTCGATTTTAAGGGTGAAGAAACTACTCAATTTGGAGAAACTTTAAACATTCAAAATAAACTTGAAGAACTTCTCGCAAACACTATTTTGCCTCACACCAAGTTTGAAATAGAGCACAGATGGTCCGGAATAATGGGAGTTGGAAATCAAAAAAAAGCAATTGTTAAGCCACTGAGCAATAATGTCTTTTGTGGCATCCGTTTGGGCGGAATGGGTGTGGCTATTGGAAGTTTGGTTGGTAAAGAGTTAGCAGAATTAGTGCAATGAAAATTAAACGTATACTGCATAAGCAATGCCAGGAATTTTTAGATAAGCGCTTAGCGGGTATTAATAGAACCATTACTGATATTCAAAATTCTTTACAGTCTGAAACTAAAAGTAGTGCTGGTGATAAGCATGAAACAGGAAGGGCCATGTTACAGCTTGAACGTGAAAAAGCAGGGCAACAACTTGCTGAAGTTCAAAAACTTCAGGAAACACTTAAAAAAATTAAGCTTTCTAATACATCAACTAAGGTAATTTTAGGTAGTCTCGTATATACGTCAGGCTTTAATTATTTTATAGCAATTAGCGCAGGTGAAATGACTGTTGAGCGTGAAAAATTCTATGCCATTTCGCCCTTAACACCCATTGGAAAATTACTAATGTCAACCGAAATTGGCGATAGTATTCATTTTAGAAATAGTACTTTTAAGATCATAA
>JABDKL010000153.1 GCA_013002225.1 Winogradskyella sp. | reverse complement strand
GCTTAACAATTGGTGGAGCCGATGTTGGTCCGAAATCACTATGGGTCGTTGGGACGATATTACTAATTACCATCACCTTATTAATAGCATTTTTTAAAGAATTAAAGGTTAGTACTTTTGACAAAGGCCTTTCGGCGTCCTTAGGGTTTTCGCCAGTAATAGTCCATTATGGCTTAATGTCGGTCTCTTCCGTAACTACCGTTGGTGCATTTGATGCCGTTGGTGCAATTTTAGTTGTCGCATTAATGATCGCACCAGCTGCAGCTGCCTATTTATTAACTACAGATTTAAAAAAGATGCTCGTTTTAGCAGTAGGCTTTGGAATTTTTAGTGCCATTTTTGGTTACTGGGTTGCTCATTGGTTAGATGCATCTATCGCAGGCTCTATAACAACAGTATTAGGCTTGGTATTTTTACTGGTCTATTTATTTGCACCTACAAAAGGCGTAATTGCCGTTATGTATAGAGAACGCCAACAAAGAATAGAGGTCTCGCTTTTGACGTTTTTATTGCACTTAAAAAATCATGATGAAATTTCTGAGCGTCATGTAAAACATCTTAATGAACATATTAATTGGCAAAAAGTACGTTCCAGATCCGTATTGGACTTAGCACAAAAAAATAATATGATAGCTATCAATAACAGCATTGTTTCGCTTACAGAAAAAGGGGATACATTTACCACCAAAGCGATTAACTACATTATTACAAATAAGGATGCTCAAATTGAAGATATGAAAGACGACTTCTTCCTGTTTAGAGGTTAACTATTTAAACCCGCGCTCCTTCTGAATATGCTCGTAGGCTTCCTGAACTTCTCTGAATTTAGCCTCTGCACCGTCTTGATGCTCTTTTCCTAAATGCCCAACGCGATCGGGATGGTATTTTTTGGCCATCCGCCTGTAGGCTTTTTTTACTTCATCGTCCGAAACGGATTTTTCAATTTCCAAGACCTTATAAGCATTATCTGTGTTATTAAAAAACATAGCCTTTATACTTTCAAAATCCTTATTACTTATCCCTAAATAACCAGACATGGTGTAGATCTGTCGCATTTCAACTTCAGCAACATGACCATCTGCTTTGGCAATACCAAATAAAAAATGTAGGAGTTGTAAGCGTGAAGGGTGATCCATCATCTGCCTGATCTGATTACACACCTGACGCATCGAAATATTTTGCTTGCTGATCTTTTTAAATAATTCGAAAGCATGGTTTGCACGCTCCTTTCCATACATATTAGTAAACTGTAAACGCACAAAATCTAATTCGCGCTGGTCTTGTTTACCATCAGCTTTAATTATGATAGAGGCTAGTATAAGTAAGCTAACTTCAAAATCTCCAGATTGTGTTCGTGGTCGTTGTGGCCCTGATTGCCTTTGTCTCTGACGATAAGGATTACCTTGTCTTCCGGTTTGGCGATCTCCCAATAAGGGCGTTGCCTCACCTGCAACATTATCTACAAAACTCCCAATTGCTAACCCAATAATAGCGCCAATTGGACCTCCAAAAGACCAGCCTATAGCACCACCTATCCATTTTGCAAAACTCATTTATTCTAGTTGTTTTAATAAAAATCAAATATACTATTGTTAGTTGATATTTTGTGGATTATGTTACTATTCAAAATTAAAATAGCACTATTAAAACTGACTACTAAAGCGTAAATATTACCTACTATTTTTCATTATCTTTGCATTATAAAACTGTTAATTAAAAAGAAAAAATATGTACCCAGCAGAATTAGTAAAACCAATGCGTGCGGATTTAACCAACGTTGGTTTTGAAGAATTACACACCGCTGAAGCAGTAGATAATGCCATTGCAAAGGAAGGAACAACATTAGTCGTTGTTAATTCTGTATGTGGTTGTGCTGCAGCAAATGCAAGACCAGGAGCTCGTATGAGTTTAGACAATGATAAACGACCAAACAATTTAGTCACTGTTTTTGCAGGTGTAGACAGAGAAGCAACTGATAAAGCAAGATCATACATGGTTCCTTTTCCACCAAGCTCACCGAGCATGGCCTTATTTAAGGATGGTGAATTGGTTCACATGTTAGAGCGTCACCATATTGAAGGTCGTCCTGCAGAACTTATTGCAGAAAATCTTATGGATGCTTATAATGAGCATTGTTAAATGTATTTAAAGTTATTGGCGAATTTAAGTCCATAACTTTTAAATTAAACTGTCACGTTAAACGCGAGTGCGATATAAACTTATCTATTCAAGTTTAATGTGACAGTTTTTTAATGCCTACACTTTTTCTATTTTTACAGCATGAGAAAACTCATCTCCTATCCGCTTACCGCATTGTATTTTGTTTGCTTTGGCTTCACGTTGATTATCTTTCACCCTATTCAGTGGTTTTGTTTTAATGTGTTAGGCTATCATGCTCATAAAACAAGTGTCGATTGGTTGCAGTTCTTCTTAATGCGCTGCCTAAATGTCTTGGGCACTAGATTTACATTTCATAACCCTTATGATATACCTACTGATAGACCTTTAATAATCGTTGCCAACCATCAGAGCATGTATGATATTTCGCCCATAATGTGGTATATGCGCAAACATCATGTAAAATTTGTTGCAAAAAAAGAACTTGGACAAGGCATTCCGAGTGTGTCCTATAATCTTAGACATGGCGGCTCTGTTTTAATCGATCGAAAAAACCCACGACAGTCCATTCCAAAAATGTTAAAATTCGGTGAGTACATCGAGAACACCAAACGGGCTGCTGTTATTTTTCCCGAAGGCACACGGAGTAAGGACGGAACCCCTAAACCGTTTAGAAAACGTGGTTTAGAAATGTTATTTAAAAAAATACCATCTGCACTTATAGTCCCTGTCACAGTAAATAACTCCTGGAAAATGTTACGATATGGTAAATTTCCGATGGGGATTGGGAATCATATTAAATTTAGTGTGCATAAGCCTATAGAATTAGCTAACTTTACAGATAAACACAAATTGATGGATCAAGTTGAAAAAACTATTGTAGCGTCCATTAAAAATTAATCTGTAAAACCCCATTATAATGTCTTTAAAAAATGTAAGATTGGAGGTGATGCAGCATCTTGAACAAGACGTTGATTCCCTAATCGAAAAATACCTTATCCCTGTAGATTCTATTTGGCAACCCTCAGATTTTCTGCCGGATTCTGAAAGTGAAAATTTTTATGAAGATGTAAGAGAAATCAGAGAACTCTCTAAAGAATTGCCCTATGATTTTTGGGTGGTTTTAGTAGGAGATATGATAACTGAAGAAGCCTTGCCAACCTATGAATCATGGCTTATGGATGTCGAGGGTGTAGGGCAGGTAGAACGAAATGGTTGGTCTAAATGGGTAAGACACTGGACCGCTGAAGAGAACCGACATGGCGATGTACTTAATAAATATCTGTACTTATCTGGTCGCGTAAATATGCGCGAAATAGAAAAAACGACCCAGCATCTTATTTCGGATGGTTTCGATATTGGTACAGACAGAGATCCTTACAAGAACTTTGTTTATACAAGCTTTCAGGAACTGGCCACTTATATTTCTCATAATCGCGTCGCAAAATTAGCCAAGGAAAAAAGCAATAAGCAACTGGCTAAAATGTGCCGAATAATATCTGGTGATGAAATGCGTCATCACCATGCCTATGCGGAATTTGTGGAACGTATTTTTGCCGTAGATCCTAGCCAAATGATGATGGCATTTCATTATATGATGAAACAAAAAATTGCAATGCCAGCACATTTCCTTAGAGAAGCTGGTGGTGAAATCAGCACTGCTTTTGAAGAGTTTTCTAACACAGCACAGCGTATTGGTGTGTACACCTCAGCAGATTACGTAGACATTCTCCGTAAATTAATAAAGCGATGGGATATTGCAAATATTAAAGATCTTAACGATGAGGCTGAAAAAGCACGTGATTATTTAATGAAGCTGCCAGATAGAATGATGCGTTTGGCCGAACGCATGAAAATTCCTGAAAATTCTTATCAGTTTAAATGGGTTGAACCTGCATAAATAGTTATGAATCTATGCAAAGCACAAACAAATTAATTAGTGCGACTATAGCTTTTGTAAAACAGGAATTAAAAAATGCAGAAGGCGGACACGACTGGTTTCATATAGAACGTGTATATAAAAATGCGCTGTTAATAGCTAAAAGTGAACCTGTAGATCAACTCGTTGTTGCTTTAGCAGCTCTTTTGCACGACATAGCAGATTCTAAATTTCACAATGGCGATGAAACTATAGCGCCTAAAAAAGCAAGTGCCTTTCTTTTAAACAATAATGTAGATAGCCAGGTCATTGAGCATGTGGTTCAAATTATTGAGCATATGTCCTTTAAAAATTCCTTTAATCAAGATACAGCGTTCTCTTCAAGAGAAATGCAGGTAGTACAAGATGCAGACCGTTTAGATGCTATTGGTGCTATAGGTATTGCACGTTGTTTTAATTATGGAGGCTTTAAAAACAGACCGCTATTTGACCCCGAGATAAAGCCTAATTTTAATATGACTAAGGCCGAATACAAAGCTGCTGCTAGTCCTACAATTAATCATTTTTATGAAAAATTGTTAGTGTTAAAAGACCAAATGAATACCAGTACCGGAGGCGCCCTTGCTGCACAAAGACACAAATATATGGAGGGGTTTCTAAAACAGTTTTTTGCCGAATGGGATGGCGAAAAGTAACAGCAACGCGATTTTCTATGTATTGGTTTCGATTTAGATTTCGATATAATCTCTAGAAGAGCATTAGAGGTGTTAATGCACCATAAGTTTCAACTCTTTTCTGTACTGTGAAGCAC
>JABDKL010000099.1 GCA_013002225.1 Winogradskyella sp. | reverse complement strand
GTTATAGCTTGCCATGCTGCTGCCTGACTTTCGTCTATCATACCATTTCCATTAGGACCTTGAAACCAGTCATCGGAAACAGAATTAAAAGCACCAGAATAGGTATCTGCTTTTATACTAAAATTAGCGGCTTGTCCTGGGTTTTGTGCAAAACCAAAATTAGTACATAACATACCAATAATAAGTAGTCCTATTAAACCTAGTCTATTAGATTGAAATGTAGCCGTTGTAGCGTGAGACGTTTTGGTCTTAGTTCTAGCAGCGGTAACAGAAAAAATGAAAAGCCTATTAAAAAAAGCACCGAGGGTTTTTTTAAAAGAAGAGATCTTGCTTTTAGTTGGGTTGCAATTCTGGTTCATAACCTTGTAATTTTCCTTCATATTAGTAATGCATCAATTAGTATTGAAAACACTATCGTGTTGTTGGGCTATAGGACAGCGATTTTAGACCGTATGTATACCACCTAAAAAAACGTGAAACTATAACCGCGCGAGGGAAAAAAACGATTATAAATGTTAATGGATAACTAATAAAACTTTGATTTTGAGGCATTATTCTAATATTTATGGTGCCAAAATATACTTTTTATTTAACATAAACAACATTTTATCGAAAAAATGTGCATTTAAACGATGTTTTAGTTTTGGTAAAAACCTATAATTATTTATAAAATACTCTGAATTGCCTATTAACAGGGAGTTGCAGGCTTTTGTCTGGCATAAATTAATGCGAGCGCTATGCAATAGCATTGGTAATTTAGTAGGTTTTTTCTTCATTCTTTTTAATAATACATTGGTAATTACACCTGTTTATCCAGATGTTATACCAAATTAAGGCAAATAGTATAGGGCTTCTGAGCCACGAATGCCAGATGTCTTAATTATTTTAAATAAAAATTTTGAGGGAGTTACGTCCTTGCGTGACGTTATAATGAATGAATTAATATATTTTTGATTTGGGGTCATTTACATTAATTTTACAAGCAAATGAAATTATAACTAAGGCTGCAGGCAAACTTTAAGGTTAAAACGGGTATATATTCGTTAAAAGGTCATAAAATTAACCATATAGTCGAAATAACGCTACATTTAATCGATTGAATATGAAGTCAATAATACTTGTTAGACATGGAAAATCATCCTGGGAACATAACGTTTCTGATGATAAAAGACCCTTAAAATCTAGAGGAAAAAACGATGCTAAATTGGTAGTTAAAGAATTTATGAAGCATAATATTTCATTTGACAGGATTTATTCCAGTCCTGCCAAAAGAGCCTTTAGCACCTGTAAAATATTTTGCAAAGCTTTAGGGTACAATAAAAAGGACGTCAAGGTTATTGATAATCTATACGATTTTAGTGGCGAAAATGTGATATCTGTGGTTAAGAACTTTAACAATGCGTTAAATACCGTATTGATTTTTGGACATAATCATGCATTTACTTCTATTTCTAATATATTTGGTTCTGTGTCTATAGATAATCTTCCGACCAGTGGATTGGTAAAATTAAATTTTGATATTGATAGCTGGGAAGATTTGACAAAAGGAACTACAGAATTATTAATTATTCCGAAGGATCTAAAATAATGACAAAAGACAAGAATATTTACATAAATAGAGAGTTAAGCTGGTTACAGTTTAATGCTCGTGTACTACAAGAAGCTGCCGATGAGTCGGTTCCATTAATAGAACGTTTAAGGTTTCTTGGGATCTTCTCTAATAATTTAGATGAGTTTTTTAAAGTGAGATATGCCACTGTAAAGCGTATCTATGAAGCTGGTAAAGGCGCCAAAAGTGAACTTGGTGGCATTAAAGCTGGTGATCTTCTGGAAGAAATTACACAAATTGTAATTAACCAGCAAAGTACCAGTTTAGATATCTTAGACTCTATTGAGAAAGAACTGGCAAACGAAAACATTTTTATAATTGATGAGACAGAAATAGCCGTAGAACAGCATAACTTTATTAAGAATTATTTTTATCAGGAAGTGAGTCCGGCGTTGGTGGTCATCATATTAAATGAAGATGTCGCTATTCCGGAATTAAAAGATAGTGCTGCATACTTAACGGTTAAAATGTCTAATAAAGATGGCAAAGATCAATATGCGTTGGTGGAGATATCAAAAGCCATGGATCGGTTTGTGGTTTTACCGTCTTTGGATGACTCGAGTCAAATTATTATGCTAGATGACCTCATCCGTTATTGCCTGGATGATATCTTCAGCATTTTTGATTACGAAAGCATTTCTGCTCACATGATTAAAATTACACGTGATGGCGAATTGGATTTTGATAGTGATCTAAGTAAAAGTTTTATATCTAAGATTTCAGAAAGTGTAAAGGATAGAAAGAGTGGCGAACCTATACGCTTTGTTTATGATAAACGTATCGATCCAGGTACGCTAGATTTTTTACTCGAGGTTATGGGTATTGATACCAAGGACAGTATTATTCCTGGTGGGAGGTATCACAACCGTCGGGATTATATGGATTTTCCGAGTCTTGGAAGACATGATCTTTTATACGATAAAATAATTCCATTACCCGTAGAAGGCTTAAGTTTAGAAGAAAGTATTTTTAAGACCATCGCGAAGAAAGACTACTTGGTTTATGCACCTTATCATACGTTTTCGTACGTTGTGAAATTTTTACGGGAAGCAGCATTAGATCCGACCGTTAAAACCATAAAGATCACAATTTACAGGTTAGCACAAATTTCTCATGTAGCCAGTTCGTTGATCAACGCCGCTAAAAACGGAAAACGCGTTACCGTGTCGATTGAGCTTAGAGCACGATTTGACGAGGAGGCCAATATAAATTATGCTGAGCAAATGCAGGATGCTGGCGTAAATATGCTATTTGGTGTGCCAGGCCTTAAGGTACACTGTAAAATGTGTGTGATAGAACGCGAAGAAAACAATAAACTGGTGCGTTATGGCTTTATAAGCACAGGTAATTTTAACGAATCTACTGCAAAATTCTATACCGATTTTACCTTGTTAACCTCAGACCCAAAATTACTAAAGGATGTTAACAAGGTCTTTAACTTTTTTGAAGTTAATTATAAGATTTACAGGTATAAACACATCATTACTTCACCTCATTATACAAAGTCTAAATTATTTGCGCTTATAGATCATGAGATCGAGAGTGCAAAGCAAGGCAAAAAGGCATTCATTAAATTAAAAATGAATAGTATTAGTAGCTATAAAATGATTGATAAACTTTACGAGGCAAGTACAGCTGGCGTAAAGATTCAAATGATTGTGAGAGGCTTATGTTGTTTGGTGCCAGGTATAAAAGGAATGAGCGAGAATATAGAAGTTATAAGTATTGTAGATAAATTTTTGGAGCATACCCGACTTTATATATTTTCAAATAATAATGACCCAAAAATTTATATTTCCTCGGCAGATTGGATGACTCGTAATATAGATAATCGAGTAGAAGTAAGTTGCCCTATTTATGATAAAGGCATTAAAAAGGAGTTACAGGATATTTTTGAAATTTGCTGGAATGATAATGTAAAAGCCCGCGTCATTAACGAGTTTCAGGATAACACCTACCGCGTAAATAATAAGAAAAAAATTAGAGCTCAATTTGAAACTTACGATTATTATCTTAGAAAATTAGATAAATAATATGCTTAAAATACAAAAGTTTGCCGCCATAGATATTGGTTCCAATGCCGTAAGGCTCTTAATCTCTAACATTATAGAGCAGGATGGTGAGCCTGCCATATTTAAAAAAAATTCGCTGGTTCGCGTACCTATTCGTTTAGGGGCTGATGTCTTTGTAAATGGTAAAATATCTAAGTACAATCAGCTTCGTATGTTAGATACTATGACAGCCTTTAGCCTTTTAATGAAGTCTCATGGTGTTGTACGCTATAAGGCCTGTGCGACCTCGGCGATGAGAGAAGCCTCTAACAGTACTGCTTTATCTAAAAAGATTCAAGAAAATTGTGGGATAAGCATAGACACTATAGATGGTGAGGAAGAAGCTGCTATTATTGCAGCTACAGATTTAAACACGTATATAGATCCTAATAAGACCTATTTGTATGTCGATGTTGGTGGAGGTAGTACAGAATTCTCCATTATCCATAACGGCGAAAAGGTTAAGTCTAAATCCTTTAGAATTGGTACAGTGCGCCTGTTAAATGATATTGTTAAAAATGAAACCTGGACAGAATTAGAATCCTGGATCAAAGAAAACACAAAGGAATATTATAGGGTAGAACTTATCGGTTCTGGTGGAAACATTAATAAAATATTCAAAATTTCGGGTAAAGACATTGGTAAACCATTAACATACTTTTACCTCACAAGTTATTATAAGATGCTTCAGAATTACTCTTATGAGGAACGCATCACCAAATTAAATCTCAACCAAGATAGGGCAGATGTTATTATACCTGCAACACGCATTTATTTGTCCGCTATGAAGTGGAGTGGTGCAAAGGATATTTATGTGCCAAAAATCGGACTTTCGGACGGTATTATTAAGAGCATGTATTATGAAACCGTATCGAGTATAACCGTATAATTTTTATTGAACTTGTACTTTTTCTCTATATTTAAGTAAAATAATCAGAGATTTTATTCTAAAAATTAAATTCAATGAAGAAAAGTGTACTATTATTAGCTTTGGTATTTAGTACTGCATTTAGTTTTTCTCAAGACGTTAAATATGGTATTAGAGGTGCAGTTAACGTGTCTAATTTAGACTTTGAGCCCGACGCAAATTTTGTAAATCAGCATCGAAACGGTTTCGCATTTGCTGGGTTTGTAGATTTTGGAGTATCTGAAAACAGCTCTATATGGACTGAATTACAATGGTCTGCAGAAGGAGGTAAGGCTGAATCTCTACGTGCAGATTACATTCAAATGCCAATAATGCTCAATATTTCTCTTTCAGAGCGTTTAAGTTTTGGATTTGGACCTCAAGCTGCTTTAAAAACCTGGGAAAATAAAGATCTTTTCACAGCTGTTACATTTTCAGGAGTAGTTGGTGCAGCCTATATGATTACGGACGATCTATTCGTAGATGTAAGATTTTCTTATGGTTTAACTAATATTTTGGATGAAGATATTACAACTATGGAAGCCAAAAACCATGTTTTGCAGTTTGGTTTAGGCATGAAGATCTAACATAATAGAACCATAAAAAAGCCTAATCTATCAGTTGAGGCTTTTTTTTTATCCATGTATCGTTTCCTTATTTCCTAGATTCTTCATTATTGATGCTTCGTACTCTAATAGCTGTTTCCATTTTTTATCTACCTCTTCACGATCGCCGTATTGTCTGGCGAAGTTTAAAAACATGGTAAAATGACCTGCTTCACTGATCATAAGTTTACGATAAAAGTTAGCTAACTTCTTATCCTTAAGTTCTTGAGAAAGTAGCCTAAATCGTTCGCAACTTCGGGCTTCAATAAGGGCTGCATAAAGTAGACGGTGTACTAATTGCGTGGTCCTGCTACCACCTTTAGGGAAAAATTTTAGTAGTTCTATTACATAGTCGTCTTTTCGATCCCGACCAAGTGTCCAACCACGCTCTAAAATTTTATTGTGTACCATCTTAAAATGACTCATTTCTTCATTAACCAATTCGGTCATTTCTTGTACTAATTCTGTATACTCAGGGAAACTTACAATAAGCGAAATAGCAGTACTAGCCGCTTTTTGTTCGCAATAGGCATGATCCGTTAAAATGTCTTCAATGTTTTTTTCGACAATATTAACCCATCTTGGATCGGTTGGTAATTTTAGTCCTAACATATGTATATGTATTAAATATCTAGTCCAAACGTTTTACGTAGTAATTCTATATTTGGGTTTTTGTCCTTTAACTTTTCGTATTTTTCCTGAGGTGTAAATGCATATTTTTTTGCCACTTCTTCATTCACGGTTATATCTAACTTTAAATCGTAGTTAAGTAAGCGTTTCTTTAAATAGGCCATTAAAGGGAATTGAGCACGCTCTAATTCAATCTTATTAGTGTTGTTAGAATAGGTGAGGTGAATGGTAGTGTCTTTAAGTTTTGGAGTATCCATTTGTAATATGGATGCCAATATTTTCTCACCCTTTTTCTCCATGGAAGCGGTATAGGCTTCCCAGGCCTCTAGTAATGCGTCTTGTGTAACAGGTTCTGTAGGTAGATCCTCTTCATCTATAACTACATCCATTTGCCTGATCTGGTGCTCTTTTTTTTCTCTAATACTTTTTAAGGAGAGTCCAGAAGTACGCTTTTTAGGTTTTTCTATAGATAATTTAGGTATGCTGACTGGTTCGCTCACCGCTGATATTGTCTCTCCAGTAGAAACGTTTACCTCCTCTTTAATTTTGTTTTCTACCTTACTTTTAGGGGTTATTGTTGGCTTGGTTACAGCAACAGGCGAAATACCTTTTGCCTTAAAGTAAGAAGGCGGTATTATGAAGTGCTTATGATTTTTTTTTTCTCCATCAAAAGTGATAGAGGCAAGTTGCATGAGTGTAAGTTCTACAAGTAATCGTTGGTTTTTACTTGTTTTGTATTTTAAATCACAATCGTTGGCGAGCTGTATGCCTTTCATTAAAAAGCTATTAGATGCTTTTTGGCATTGTTCGACGTATTTAATTTTAGTGTCATCACCGACTTCGAGCAGCTCAATGGTCGAAGGATTTTTACAAACCATTAGATCTCTAAAATGTGATGCCAGACCTGCAATGTAATGATGACCATCAAATCCTTTAGAAAGGATAGTATTATATTGAATTAATAATTCAGGAATGCTGTTATTTAAAATCAGGTCTGTACTTGTAAAATAAGTTTCGTAATCAAGGACATTTAAATTCTCAGTAACGGCCTGTCTTGTAAGGTTATTACCAGAGAAGCTTACGACGCGATCAAAAATAGATAATGCATCGCGCATGGCGCCATCAGCCTTTTGAGCTATTATGTGTAAGGCATCATCTTCTGCAGTTATACCTTGTTCTTTCGCAATATATTTTAAATAGTCTTTAGCATCTGTAACTGTAATGCGTTTGAAGTCAAATATTTGACAACGCGATAAAATGGTAGGAATAATTTTATGTTTCTCAGTTGTAGCTAAAATAAAAATACAATGCTTAGGCGGTTCTTCTAAGGTCTTTAAGAAGGCATTAAAAGCAGCTGCAGACAACATATGCACCTCATCTATAATATAGACTTTATACTTACCTACTTGTGGAGGGATACGCACCTGATCGGTTAGGTTTCTTATATCATCGACGGAGTTGTTGGAGGCCGCATCCAGTTCAAAAATATTAAAGGCAAAATCTTCGTTTTCACTCGTGTTCTCATCGCTATTGATCATCTTGGCCAATATCCGTGCGCAAGTCGTCTTACCAACACCACGAGGTCCTGTAAATAAAAGGGCTTGAGCCAGATGATTGTTTTCTATTGCACTTAATAACGTATTGGTAATAGCCTGCTGACCAACAACATCCTTAAAGGTTTGAGGTCTGTATTTACGAGCTGATACAACAAAATGTTCCATTAAAAACGATCTGAACTACAAATTTAAGAATAACCAATTAATAGGCCTTTTTGAAGGCTTAAAATTAATATGAGTTATTAACAATTTATGTACTTTTGTGCTAAGTAGATCGCCTTATCGATTCTAATGTATTTAGGGTAGGAAAGTCCGAACACCATAGTGCAATCATAGTGGCTAACAGCCATCCGTCGAAAGATGAGGAAAAGTGCAACAGAAAGTATGTACAGGTCATGCTGTAGTGAAACCAGGTAAACTCTATGTGGTGCAATGTCATGTATACCAACGTTTGAGGGCTGCACGCTCGATTGTTGGAGGGTAGGCAGCTAAAGTCTGCTGGTAACAGTAGACGTAGATAAATGATAAGGGCATTTTGTTTTAGAATGTATGTTCTAATGAGCAAAATGTACAGAATTCGGCTTATAGATTTGCTTAAAAATAAAATAACCCTTCACTTTAAAATGAAGGGTTATTAATTTTTAATAGAAGTATTACTTTGGAAGTATCAGAGTACAACCCATTACTATATTTAGTAGACTACCTAAAATTAGGTGATTGCGAATAGCAAGTCCTTTAATACTAAAGATCCAAATAACAATACCATTTACACTTTCATTACTATGGCATGCCTCAAGGTCTACTGTCGATTAATGCTGTGATAAATCCTGTAATTTACGGCTCAATTAATTCATACTGCTATCAGTAGATGCTTCCATATCGGTTTTATTGGCCATAGCTTCCATTTCCTTATTCAATTCTGTGCCATCAAAATAAATGTGTTCAGCTACAATTTTGCCATCGCTAAATCGTACGGCTAGATGTACAGGGATAGAAAGTTCTTTGTCACTACCATTTAATTTTCCGCGATGTTCTGCCCAATAGTAAACCCAGGTTTCCTTTTCTTTGTCTAAAACCATTTCAATATATTCATCGTCATGGTTAAAGCCATAGGTAGCAAATGCTGAAGCAAAATTTTGCAAATCAGATAATCGCTGATTAACATCAATGCCTTTGCTTGTGTTTACATATATCTTTGCAGTATCTGCAAAATGGCTTTTCCATTGGTCCCAATCTCCAGACTCGTAAGCATCTATTCCTGATTTAAGTGTATTAATCTCATCTGACTCGGCGAAATAGCGTTGTTCATGTTCTTGACAGGACACACAAAGGAGTACAATACTTAAAATATATATTAGATTTTTCATATTAAAATTGATTTAATTGTTTGACGGATAATAACTTAAGTCTTCTCTAATTTCACCGTTAACTTGGTCGTATCTAGAAGCGAGTTGTATAAGTTCAAATAATGCGGCTTTACCATCATCTCCTAATGTTTCGCTGTTTGCCTTACCATCCGAGGCGATACTTACAAAATCTTCTCCAGCTACCTCTACCATGTAATAAGCTTCATCACTTCCAAATCCACTCTTATAAACATTGTAACCGTTTTTAATACCCTTGGTTTTATAG